>NZ_JAAQOK010000001.1:0-180806 GCF_011683705.1 Enterobacter sp. 725m/11
AGATGTGTATAAGAGACAGATTTCATTTAGTGTGATCGAGATCGGGTTAATGACGGCTGAATAAAATGTTGTGGCGATTATTTAATCAGAATGAGTTTATTTTTTTGGCAACTATGATGGCGAATATTATTGCATTCCGTGTTATTAATAGCGGTAATATTCGCAGGGAAGTAGTTACGCAGCGGTGTCAGGTTATGTCAATTTGATGTCGGGGGAATTGACGAAGGAAGCTAATATAAACAGAACATCAACAAATGCACTAATGTTCTGATTAATATATTACGATGTGATCACATATTAAATTTATGTTAATTTTTATGCCGGATTTAATCGAACCCGGCATAAATCTGAACCCTATTTTCGTGTAGCGTACCAGCAGAGCAATGACCCGGCGCAGACCATCAGCGCGCCCTGCCAGAACGAAAAAGAGAGGGGTGAGCTTAGCAGCACGGCTGCAAGCGCGGCGGAGAGCACGGGAGTAAAATAGGATACGGCAGCCAGCACCGTGACGTTACCGTGCAGAATGCCAATATTCCATGCCGCATAGCCAAACCCAAGCGCAATGCCGCACATAACGAGCTTCACGATAACCGGAAAGCTGAACACCATTTCTGGCTGATCGCTAATAGTATATTTCACCCACAGGCTCAGCGCAGTGAGCAAAACAAAGAGGGTAATACCGTTTTGCCCTTTGGCAAATTTGGCGGTTACGGTGCAGTAGGCGGCCCAGATAAATGCTCCGGCAAAAGCAAGCGTATAGCTAAGGGGATTAGAGACGATATTGCGGATTATTTCATCAATGTGTAATCCTTGCTCACCTCCTAATACCCAACACACGCCGAGCAGAGCGATAGCTAAACCGGGGACGACCCACAGCGTTGATTTCTGTCCGTTGAATAAAATAGCAAAGACGATCGTCAGGCTCGGCCAGAGATAATTAACCATACCGACTTCTATGGCCTGCGCTCGCGTGGCGGCATAGCCTAACGACAACGCCAGACAAATTTCGTAACTGACAAACAGTACGCTGCCTGCAATAAGATACCCGGGTGAAAAACGTTTAATATCAGGAAATCCTACCGTTAACAGGCACAATAACCCGCTAAGGGTGTAAATCATCGCCGCGCCGCCGACGGGCCCCAGCCCCTCGCTTACGCTGCGAATCAGGCCCACCATTGTGCTCCATAGCAGTATCGCCGCCAGCCCCGTGAGCGTTGCTCTCTTTCTGTCCATTACGTTTTCATCGCTAATAAAATCAAAGGGAAAATGTATAGCATTAATTCTGACCCTGTCGCGAATTATTCTCTTACGTGTTTAACCCTTAAGGGGTATTCAAACGCGGCAGCGGTGACTATTAAGGGGGCGACGTCAGGCGACCTTGATTTGACGCAAAAAAAACAGGGGCTTTAATGTTAGTTTGCGGCGCGAAGTCTTACCAGATAACGAGGACAACAATGGACGTCAGCCGCAGACAATTTTTCAAAATCTGCGCGGGCGGTATGGCCGGAACCACAGCCGCAATGCTGGGATTTGCTCCCAAAATGGCGCTGGCTCAAGCACGCAACTATAAGCTGCTGCGTGCGAAAGAGATCCGTAACACCTGCACATACTGCTCCGTGGGTTGTGGGCTATTGATGTATAGCCTGGGCGATGGCGCGAAGAACGCCAGAGAAGCGATTTACCATATTGAAGGGGATCCGGATCATCCGGTGAGCCGTGGGGCGCTGTGCCCGAAAGGGGCGGGACTGCTGGACTATGTCCACAGCGAAAACCGCCTCCGCTATCCGGAATATCGCGCGCCGGGCTCCGACAAATGGCAGCGCATCTCCTGGGATGAGGCGTTCTCCCGTATTGCAAAACTGATGAAAGCCGACCGTGACGCCAACTTTATTGAAAAGAACGAGCAGGGCGTAACGGTCAACCGCTGGCTCTCTACCGGGATGCTGTGCGCATCTGCGGCAAGCAATGAAACCGGCATGCTGACGCAAAAATTTGTGCGCTCTCTCGGCATGCTGGCGGTAGACAACCAGGCGCGCGTCTGACACGGACCAACGGTAGCAAGTCTTGCTCCAACATTTGGTCGCGGTGCGATGACCAACCACTGGGTTGATATTAAAAACGCCAACGTCGTGGTGGTGATGGGCGGTAACGCCGCTGAAGCCCATCCGGTGGGATTCCGCTGGGCGATGGAAGCGAAAAACAACAACGATGCGACGCTTATCGTCGTCGATCCACGCTTTACGCGTACGGCATCGGTGGCGGATATCTATGCGCCGATCCGCTCCGGTACGGACATTACGTTCCTCTCCGGGGTTCTGCTGTACCTGATCGAAAACAACAAAATTAACGCGGACTACGTTAAGCATTACACCAATGCGAACCTGCTGGTGCGGGATGATTTTGCCTTCGATGACGGGCTGTTCAGCGGCTATGACGCTGAAAAACGTCAGTACGACAAGACGTCCTGGAACTATCAGTTCGATGAAAACGGCTATGCGATGCGGGATGAAACGCTGACGCATCCGCGCTGCGTGTGGTACCTGCTGAAGCAGCACGTTTCCCGCTATACGCCGGACGTGGTGGAGAACATCTGCGGCACGCCGAAAGCGGACTTCCTGAAGGTGTGCGAGGTGCTGGCCTCCACCAGCGCCGCTGACAGAACCACCACGTTCCTGTATGCGCTGGGCTGGACGCAGCACACCGTGGGCGCGCAGAACATCCGTACCATGGCGATGATCCAGCTGCTGCTCGGCAACATGGGGATGGCCGGTGGCGGCGTGAACGCCCTTCGCGGACACTCTAACATTCAGGGCTTAACCGATCTCGGCCTGCTCTCCACCAGCCTGCCGGGCTACCTGACGCTGCCGTCGGAAAAGCAGGCCAGTCTGCAAGCGTATCTTGAAGCTAATACGCCAAAAGCAACGCTGCCGGACCAGGTGAACTACTGGAGCAACTATCCGAAGTTCTACGTCAGCCTGATGAAATCCTTCTACGGCGACGCGGCGCAGAAGGAGAACGACTGGGGCTTTGAGTGGCTGCCCAAGTGGGACCAGGCTTACGACGTCATTAAGTATTTCAACATGATGGATAAGGGCGACGTCACCGGTTATATCTGCCAGGGCTTTAACCCGGTGGCGTCATTCCCGGATAAAAACAAAGTCGTTCGCAGCCTCAGCAAGCTGAAGTACATGGTGGTTATCGATCCGCTGGTGACCGAGACCTCCACCTTCTGGCAGAACCACGGGGAATCCAACGATGTCGATCCGGCGTCGATTCAGACCGAAGTGTTCCGCCTGCCGTCCACCTGCTTTGCGGAAGAGGACGGCTCTATTGCCAACTCCGGCCGCTGGCTGCAATGGCACTGGAAAGGGCAGGACGCACCGGGCGAAGCGCGTAACGACGGCGAAATCCTGGCCGGCATTTATCATCGTCTGCGCGAAATGTACCGCACCGAAGGCGGCAAAGGCGCTGAGCCGCTGCTGAAGATGAGCTGGCACTACAAGCAGCCGGATCGTCCTGAGTCTGAGGAAGTCGCGAAAGAGAACAACGGCGTGGCGCTGGCGGATCTCTACGACGCCAACGGCAGCCTGGTGGCGAAGAAAGGCCAGCTGCTGAACAGCTTTGCGTTGCTGCGTGACGACGGTACCACGGCATCGTCCTGCTGGATCTACACCGGCAGCTGGACGGAGCAGGGTAACCAGATGGCGAACCGCGATAACGCTGACCCGTCAGGCCTGGGCAACACGCTGGGCTGGGCATGGGCGTGGCCGCTGAACCGTCGCGTGCTGTACAACCGCGCGTCCGCCGACGTGAACGGCAAGCCGTGGGATCCGAAACGGATGCTGATCCAGTGGAACGGGGCGAAGTGGACGGGGAACGACATTCCGGATTACAACACCGCCGCGCCGGGCAGCAACACCGGACCATTCATCATGCAGCCGGAAGGGCTGGGGCGCCTGTTCGCTCTCAACAAGCTGGCAGAAGGGCCGTTCCCGGAACACTACGAGCCGATGGAAACGCCGCTGGGGACCAACCCGCTGCACCCGAACGTGGTCTCAAGCCCGGTGGTGCGCATCTACGAAGAGGACGTGCTGCGCTTAGGCAAAAAGGACAAATTCCCGTACGTGGGGACGACCTACCGCCTGACCGAGCATTTCCACACCTGGACCAAGCACGCGCGGCTTAATGCCATCGCGCAGCCGGAACAGTTTGTGGAGATAAGCGAAACGCTGGCGAAGGCGAAAGGCATTGCCAACGGCGATCGCGTCAAGGTGAGCAGCAAGCGCGGCTTTATTCGCGCCGTGGCGGTGGTGACCCGTCGTTTGCAAAGTCTGAACGTGCACGGCCAGCAGGTGGAAACCGTCGGTATTCCGCTGCACTGGGGCTTTGAAGGGGTGGCGCAGAAAGGCTATATCGCCAACACCCTGACGCCAAACGTCGGCGATTCCAACTCGCAAACGCCGGAGTACAAAGCGTTTCTGGTCAACATCGAGAAAGCGTAAGGAGCGATTGAATGGCGATGGAAACACAAGACATTATTAAACGCTCCGCGACTAACCCGATTACCCCCGCGCCTCGCGCGCGGGACTACAAGGCAGAAGTCGCCAAGCTTATCGACGTCTCCTCCTGCGTGGGCTGTAAGGCCTGCCAGGTGGCCTGCTCAGAGTGGAACGACATCCGCGACGAGGTGGGGCACTGCGTCGGGGTTTACGATAACCCGGCGGATCTGAGCGCCAAATCCTGGACGGTGATGCGCTTTAGCGAAACCGACCAGAACGGCAGGCTGGAGTGGCTGATCCGCAAGGACGGCTGTATGCACTGTGAAGATCCGGGTTGCCTGAAGGCGTGTCCGTCTGCCGGTGCGATAATTCAGTACGCCAACGGGATCGTCGACTTCCAGCAGGATAACTGCATCGGCTGCGGCTACTGCATCGCGGGCTGTCCATTTAATATCCCGCGCCTCAATAAAGAGGATAACCGGGTATACAAATGCACGCTGTGCGTGGACCGCGTCAGCGTCGGGCAGGAGCCTGCGTGCGTGAAGACCTGTCCGACCGGGGCGATCCACTTCGGCACCAAAAAAGAGATGCTCGACGTGGCGCAAGAGCGCGTGGATAAGCTGAAAGCGCGCGGCTACGACAAGGCGGGCATTTACAACCCGCAGGGCGTGGGTGGCACGCACGTGATGTATGTGCTGCATCACAACGACCAGCCGGAGCTGTATCACAACCTGCCGAAAGATCCGGCGATCGATACCTCCATTAACCTGTGGAAAGGGGCGCTTAAACCGCTCTCTGCGGCGGGCTTTATCGCCACCTTTGCGGGGTTGATTTATCACTACATCGGTATCGGCCCGAATAAAGAGGTGGATGACGACGAGGAGGAGCAACATGAGTAAGTCGAAAATGATAGTGCGCACCAAATTTGTCGATCGCGCCTGTCACTGGACGGTGGTCATTTGCTTCTTCCTGGTGGCGGTATCCGGCATTTCGTTCTTTTTCCCGACGCTACAGTGGCTTACGGAAACCTTCGGGACGCCGCAGATGGGGCGCATTCTGCATCCGTTCTTCGGCGTGCTGATTTTCGTGGTGCTGATGTTTATGTTCGTGCGCTTTGTCCATCACAATATTCCGGACAAGCAGGACATTCCGTGGGTGAAAGGGATTGTCGAAGTCCTGAAGGGCAACGAGCATAAAGTCGCGAAGGTGGGAAAATACAATGCCGGACAGAAGATGATGTTCTGGACCATCATGAGCATGATTTTTGTGCTGCTGGTGACCGGCGTGATGATCTGGCGTCCGTATTTTGCACAGTACTTCCCGATCCAGGTGGTGCGTTACGCGCTGCTAATTCACGCGACGTCTGCCATCATCCTGATTCATGCCATCCTGATCCATATGTATATGGCGTTCTGGGTAAAAGGGTCGATCAAAGGGATGATTGAAGGGAAGGTGAGCCGCCGCTGGGCGCAGAAACATCACCCGCGCTGGTATCGTGATGTGGAACGGCTGGAGGCGAAACAGGAAAGTACGGAAGGGATGAAGTAAGACCTGCGCCGTCGGCTCTGCCCGGCGGCGCTGCGCTTGCGCGGGCCTTCATGTGTTAGTCAATAAACGATCAATTGCCGCTATAACGTCATGACGTGCGTTGCGTAAATTACAAACAAAGTCTTTAGGGTTGATTTTATTGTTGTTAATGTTTGTTATCATCGGTGAATAAATCAGAAACGTTTCAAAGTCGATATTTATCCCCGGAGCCAGATGGCTTTGCCATAACGGCAACTTATTATTTCTCGCGAGCGGTACAATTACGCGTGTGGCAAGATCATCATAACAATCATCCTGAATGAGCATATAATAGGGAAGTTTGTCCCGTGTAGCCGCAGATGTATTACGGTAAACATTAAATTGTCTCAGCATTAAAGCACCCTGAAAAACTCATCATCAGTGATGGTTCCGTGTTTCTCCACAAAATCATTCATTGCCCGTATAAATGCACGATCCTCTTCTGATGGCTGCCGCCGCCTGGTTGAGTTTTGTTCTGCATGACACAAGGGCTTACGCGATGTGATGTTCTGGCCCAGCTCTGCTTCTGTGGTATGTTTCATCGTTATCTCCTTTGTTGGTGCGGTCATTATCAACCGCCGCCAACAAAAAACAATACTGTATCCCCTGGTAATCTATATTCTGCGAGCCGCCTTCCAATTATATCAGAATCGCTCCTCTACATACCGGAACGGGTATTTTGTGGGTTTAACTTTGCCGATTTTGCGCTTCGGTAAATCCACCTTGTCGACGTGAATTTCTTTATACGGGATCTGCGAAAGCAGATGCGAAATAATATTCAGACGCACGCGTTTTTTATCTTCAGAACGCGCGACAAACCACGGTGCCCAGGCGGTGTCAGTGGCTTCAAACATGGCGTCGCGCGCGCGGGTGTACTCGTCCCAGAGGTTAAAGGATTTAATATCCATCGGCGACAGCTTCCAGATCTTACGCCCATCGTTAATGCGGTCGCGCAGGCGCCGCTCCTGCTCTTTCGGCGTCACCTCCAGCCAGTACTTCAGCAAGATAATCCCGGCATCAACCATCGCTTTTTCCATAACCGGCGCGCCGTCCAAAAATTTCTCCGCCTGTTCCTCCGTGCAGAACCCCATCACCCGCTCCACGCCCGCGCGGTTGTACCAGCTGCGATCGAAGATCACGATTTCACCCGCCGAGGGCAGGTGAGGCACATAGCGCTGGAAGTAGAGCTGGCTTTTCTCTTTATCCGTTGGGGCAGGAAGCGCAACAACGCGAAACACGCGGGGGCTGACGCGCTCGGTGATCGCTTTAATGGTGCCGCCTTTGCCGGCACCATCGCGTCCTTCAAAAACAATACACACTTTTAACCCTTTGGCGACGACCCACTGCTGGAGCTTAACCAGTTCGACGTGCAGGCGGCGGAGCTCTTTTTCATACTCTTTGGTCTTAAGGGGGGCATTCGATGCGACATCAACAGCGACAGGGGTTTTCTTTTTGCTTCCCATGATTGTCATCCTCAGGTTGTCCAGCGTGGAAAAAGCGAGGCCGCACTATGAAGTGTAATCCACCTGAATTAATGGATTAACGTGTCAGCCAGCTGATTTGAACTGGCTCACCATACAAGATTATTTAATAATGCCCTCGCGATTGATTAACCTGTGGTTGAGGCATGAAAAAGACAATATTTTCGTTGGCGCTTGGCACATTTGGCCTGGGTATGGCTGAATTTGGCATTATGGGGGTGTTAACCGAGCTGGCGCACGACACCGGCATTTCGATTCCCTCCGCCGGGAATATGATCTCGTTTTATGCGTTCGGCGTGGTGATTGGCGCGCCGATTGTGGCGCTGTTCTCCGGCAAGTTCTCGTTAAAAACGACGCTGCTGTTTCTGGTTGCCATGTGCGCAGTCGGAAATGCCCTGTTTACGTTTTCTACGTCGTATTTCTGGCTGGCGCTGGGGCGTTTGATCTCCGGTTTTCCGCACGGGGCCATTTTTGGCGTCGGGGCGATTATCCTCTCTAAAATTGCGCCACCCGGGAAGGTGACGGTCGCGGTGGCCGGGATGATCGCCGGGATGACCGTGGCCAACCTGGTGGGCGTCCCGCTCGGCACCTGGCTGGGGCACGCATTTAACTGGCGCTATACCTTTTTTCTGATTGCTGCGTTCGACGCGCTGGTTATCCTCTCGGTTCTGCTCTGGGTACCGGACATCCATGACAAATCAGAAATCAAATTGTCCGAGCAGTTTCAGTTCCTGAAGAAACCGGAACCCTGGCTGATTTTTGCCGCCACCATGTTTGGTAATGCTGGCGTGTTCGCGTGGTTCAGCTTCGTTAAGCCGTTTATGGTCAACGTTTCTGGCTTTTCCGAAGGGATGATGACGGCCATCATGATGCTGATGGGCCTTGGCATGGTGTTGGGCAATCTGATGAGTGGCAAACTCTCGGGGCGCTTTAGCCCGCTGCGCATTGCGGCCATCACCGATATGGTGATTGTCGCCTCGCTGCTGCTGCTTTTCGCCCTGGGCGAACTGAAAACGGCCTCGCTGGTGATGGGCTTTATCTGCTGTGCCGGGCTGTTTGCGCTCTCTGCACCGCTGCAAATTTTGCTTCTGCAAAATGCGAAGGGCGGTGAGATGCTGGGGGCGGCCGGAGGGCAGATGGCGTTTAATCTCGGCAGCGCGATCGGGGCGTACTTTGGTGGGATGATGATTACCCTCGGCTTTAGCTGGCGCTACGTCACGCTGCCTGCGGCGCTCCTCTCGTTCTCGGCCATGAGCGCGCTGTTGATCTACGGTTACCTGCGGGCCAGACAGGCTCAGGCTAACGCTCGCGCGTTAGCCTGATTGCATTCAGGCAAGCCAGGGCTCACCCAGGGTCAGCATCAGGCGGTTGGCCCAGGCGAAGAACGCAGCGGACTGCACCAGGTCCAGCTGGGCTAAGGTGTCCAGCCCCTCTTTTTCCAGAGCGGCGAGGTGCAGTGGCGTGGCGGCAGGCGGGGTAACCGACAGCGCCGCCGCAAAATTAATTTCCGCCTGCCAGCGCGCAGATTGCCCCTCGCTCAGGGAGCGTCCCGGACGCACGGCCAGCAGGGCCTCTACCGCCGCGTCATCCTTTGACAGCTGGCTGGCTTTGCGCGCATGGACAGAGGCGCAGTAGATGCAGCCGTTAATTTTACTGGTTACCGTTGCGGCCAGCTCGCGCTCGGCGCGCGGCAATCCCCCCGGCGTATAAAAAATTCCTTTATCCGTTAGCGTGCGCTGTTCAAGCACCGGTAGGTTGCGCCCCAGCAGGCGGAAGTAGTCGGAATCGGTATGGCCAAATTTCGCCAGAACGGCAACTTCGTCATCACGGAAGTCTGCCAGCGGTTTGGCGTCGATCCACGGCTCCCAGCCCAGCTCCTGCTGGGTGAACGCGACGGGAGCCGTCTTCCCGGAGACCGTGGTTGCGGTTGTATGCCAGATGCCTGCCGCCACCGGCGCATCGCTTTTGGCGACGGGTTTGTCGTTCAGCAGTCGCAGCCCGGTAATCAGTCGGCTCTGGAAGCTGACAAAGGCGATAAGCTGCGCCAGAGTCACGATGCCTTCCTTGCTCCAACCCGCCTGGATCAGCGCCTTTAACGATGTCGGCGTGGCTTCAACGGGTGAGAAGGTCAGCAGACGCGCGAAATTCAGCGCCGGGGTCAGACGGTCTGAGGTCGGGTCGGCCAGGCCAAACCCCGCATAGTGCGCGGCCAGCGCCTCTGCGTTGTGCCACCTGGCGACTTTTGCCGCGACGGCGAAGCGCTCGTCCAGCGCAAAATCGCTATCCTGCTGGGTAAATAAGATTTCGTAGCTGCCCTGTGCGTGGCGCGTGGCGGCGTCCCGCGTGGTGCGCGCCTCTGCCAGAGGGGAACCGGGTTTAATTTCCGCCAGCTCGGCGAGAATGTCCTGACTTAATGACATAGGTGTCTCCTCAAAGGATGTGGGGGGCAATATGTTCGGCGATCAGTTCGATGGATCGCAGCGTGTCGCGATGGGTAGGCTCAACCGAATGGACCTGGAATGAGATGTCCGTGGCGCGCCGGAGAACGGAATCAGCCTGCAGCGAATGCAGCACCGTCTCTGGCGAGCCGATATGGGCGTCGAACTGGCGACGAAAATCTGTGACAGTGTCACCTTTGACCGCGTGTCCGGCAGCGCGATGCTGCTGGGCCTGCCTGGTAAGACCCGGCGTGGCGACCTTCAGCGCGTAGTCATCGCTGTCGGCGACGAACGCCGTGCGGGAGGCCAGAATACGCGGCGCAATGCCCGCAGGCAGTGCCTCAAGGTAGGCATCCACAATCGGGTTCTGGATCGCGTCGAGCGTCAAATCCAACTGGTCTGCCGGGCGCGGCTGCGTGCGGGAGAGCATCAAACCGTGTCCGGCCCGCGCGGCGCGAACGGCACCGTCGACGGAAAAGGTGGCAATCCAGATCCGTTCAGCCAGCTGTGGCGCTGGCGGGTAAAGGTGATTATCCGGATGGGTGAGCGAATCCCCGCGCCAGGCGCTCTGAATCACATGCAAATGGTCAGCAAAGGCCGCGCCGCGCTGTTCAAACGTCAGTCCGAACGGCAGGAAAGAGGTCGGCGTGCCGCCCGAACCAAAACCGACTTCGAGACGTCCATCGGCGAGTAAATCCAGCACCGCCGCATCTTCCGCCACGCGCAGCGGGTTTTCCATCGGCAGGGTAATGATGGCCGTCCCCAGGCGGATGGTTTCGGTATGCGCCGCAACGTGGGCCAGAAACAGCAGCGGCGACGGCAGGCCGCCTTCACTTTCGTGGAAGTGGTGCTGCGCGATCCAGGCGCTGTCAAAACCGTGGCGTTCGGCGTGGCGGATCTGTTCGGTTGCCAGACGATAGCGCTCCTTTGGCGTGGCGTTGTCAAGCAGGCGGGTGAAAAATCCCAGTCGTTTTCGCGTCATGCGAACTCCTCCGTAGCGGGTGAAAAATGGGGAATGGCGGCAATCAGCTCGCGGGTATAGTCGTTCTGTGGTGACGTGAATAAGGTCTCGACGTCACCGTGTTCGACCACCTGACCGCTGCGCAGCACCGTGACGCTGTGGGCGATCCGGCGGACGGTAGAGAGATCGTGCGTGATAAAGAGGTAGGTCAATCCCAGTTGCTGCTGCAGCTGCTGAAGCAGTGCCAGAATCTGCGCCTGTACGGTGACGTCCAGCGCGGAGGTGGCCTCGTCCAGCACCAGAATAGTCGGCTCCAGGATCAGCGCCCGGGCGATGGCTACGCGCTGGCGCTGCCCGCCTGAAAGCTCCCTTGCGGTGCGGGTCAGGAGTTCAACGGGCAGGGCAACCCGCTGCGCCACGGTCTCCACCCGGAGCTTGCGCTCCGCCTTGCTGAGGCGAGCAAAGTTCTTCAGCGGCTCTTCGATGATGTCAAACAGGGTTTGACGCGGGTCGAGAGAGGCGAACGGGTTCTGGTAGACAAACTGGATCTTCTGGCGCAGCTGGCGGCGGGCCTCGCGGCTGAGGTCGGTTGCATCAATATCATCAATAATGACCTGTCCGCTGTCGGCCTGTTCAAAACCCAGCAAAATACGGGCGAGGGTGGTTTTCCCTGAGCCGGATTCACCGACCAGCGCATGCGTGCTGCCGCGCCTGACGTCAAACGTCACCCGATCCAGCGCCTGAAGGTGATGACCTTTGCCCAGCGAGAACCGTTTGCTGATGGCGCGGGCGCGAATGGCCGGTGACGCCAGCGGAAGGCCAGCTACCGGGGCGATGGTCAGGCGCTGGCCCTGGAGATCGCTCAGTAGCTGACGGGTATAGGCGTGCTGCGGCGTGCGGACAATGTCGGCGGTGTCGCCGTGCTCCTGAACCTCACCGTTGCGAAACACCAGCAGCCTGTCCGCGCGCTGGGCAGCCAGCGCCAGATCGTGGGTGACAAACAGAACCGCAGTACCCGATTCCCGACGCAGGATATCCAGCAGATCGAGAATGCGTTTTTGCACCGTCACGTCCAGCGCGCTGGTGGGCTCATCGGCAACGATCACGTCCGGGCGCAGGGCAATGGCGATGGCAATCAGCACGCGCTGTTTCATCCCGCCGGAGAGCTGATGCGGATACTGCTTCATGCGCTGTTCGGGATGGCTCAGGCCGACCTTTGTCAGCAGGGCGAGCACCTGCTCGTCGCGCTGGAGTGCCGTTACCTTTTGGTGCTGCTGAATAATTTCCCCGACCTGTACGCCGATCGTCTTCACCGGGTTGAGTGAATTACCCGGATCCTGCGGAACCAGGCTGATTCGCGCGCCGCGCAGGGTATCGAGACGCTTCGCTGACCACCGGCTAATCTCCTCGCCGTTGAGCACGATTTTCCCGGCATCGCGTCGGGCGTTATCCGTCAGCAGACCGATGATCGCCTGTGCCGTGGTTGTTTTGCCGGAGCCGGATTCGCCGACAAAGGCCAGCATTTCCCCCCGCCGGAGGGTGAAGCTGACGTTATGCACCACCTCGCGCCACTGGCGCGCGGTACGGTAGCTGATGGTCAGGTTTTCTACCGAGAGTACGGTCATTTCAGGCCTCCGCTGAACTGCTGGCTGATACGGTTGGTGGCAAGCACGACGGCGATGACGACCACGCCGGGGAAGGTGGTTAACCACCAGGCGGTAGAGAGATAGTTACGGCCTTCGGCAATCAATAAGCCCCATTCCGGTACGGGCGGCGGGGTGCCGTAGCCGAGAAAGCTCAGCGTGGAAAGCGCCAGAATGGCCTGACCAAACTGCAGCGTGGCAAAGGCGAGGACGGCGGTTAAGGCGTTGGGCAGGATGTGTCGCCACAGGACCGCCAGGAACGTCCCGCCGCTGCCAAACGCCGCCTCGACATAATCCGTATGGCGGATGCGCACCACTTCACCCCGCGCGAGGCGGGCGAAGCTGGCGATGGAGGCCACGCCGACGGCAATGGCGGCGTTAACGGTGCCAAACCCGAGCAGAATAATGACCGTCAGCGAGAGCAGCAGAGACGGAATGGACAAGAGCACGTCGACAAAACGCATCAGGAAAGATTCGACGCGTCCGGCGAACGCGCCGGCGATCACCCCCAGACCGGTGCCCACCACCAGCCCC
Organism: Enterobacter sp. 725m/11; assembly: GCF_011683705.1. Classification (NCBI taxonomy): domain Bacteria; kingdom Pseudomonadati; phylum Pseudomonadota; class Gammaproteobacteria; order Enterobacterales; family Enterobacteriaceae; genus Enterobacter; species Enterobacter sp. 725m/11. Next base: position 13,123 of record NZ_JAAQOK010000001.1, read on the forward strand.
ATCGTGACGGCAGCGAGCGCTGCGCTCAGGGAGTGGGACGCACCATACACAATGCGGGTGTAAACATCGCGGCCAAGCTGATCGGTGCCGAGCCAGTGGCCCGCCTGCGGTGCCAGACGTTGCGCTCCGGCGATGCCCTCAATCGGGCTGTAGTAGGTTAACAGGCCGGGGGCTACGGCAGCAAAAATCGCGAGAATAATCACCGCCCACGCCAGCCACAGTCCCGGCTGCCACGCGACGCCCTGCCAGCCGGGAACGCGTTTTCGCGCGGCGGCAGCGTAATCGACCAGGCTCATGATGCACCTCCGGTAACGGTTTGCAGACGGGGATCCAGCAGCGGCATCAGCAGGTCCACCAGCAGATTGATCAGGACAAAGCCGAGAGCGGAAATCATGACCACCGCCTGAAGCACGGCGATGTCCTGGTTGTTCACCGCCTGCTGGGTCAGCTGCCCGAGCCCGCTGCGGCCAAATACGGTTTCGGTGATCAGCGCTCCGGCAATCAGTTCGCCCAGCAGCAGCCCGGCAATATTGAGTACCGGCAGCAGCGCGTTGCCGGTGACGTGGCGCCACAGGACGGCGGTTTCACTCAGTCCTTTGGCGCGGGCAACGGCGACAAACGGCTGCGTCGCCACCTGGTCCAGGCTGCGCATCAGAATTTGCGCCAGCGGGGCGGAGATCGGGATCGCGACGGTCACGATCGGCAGGATCAGCCCCTGCAGCGGCGTCGGGTTAATCACCGGGATCAGCCGCAGCTGGAAAGAAAAGAGCTGGATAAGGGCAATCCCCAGCCAGAACGTGGGTAAGGAGATAAACAGGACCGGCAGAGACTGGAGGGTATTACTCAGCCAGCGCAAACCCGGCAGACGCGATGCAAAGGCCAGCGCAAACGCCAGCAGGACCGCGAGTACAAAGGCGGGCAGGGCGAGGCTCAGGGTATCCGGCAGATTGCTGGCAATCAGCTCGCTGACCGGCACCCCTGCCTGTAACGAGTAGCCGAAATCTCCGCGCAGCATCGCCAGCAGCGTGTGGCCGTATTGCTGCCACAGCGGGCTGTCCGCGCCATAGGCCACGCGCATCTCCTCGATTTGCGCCGGGCTTAGGCCCAGGTCCGGGTTCTGAAATTTAATCAGCACCGCGTCGCCAGGCAGCACCTGGAGCAACACGAACGAGAGGGTAAAGGCGGCCCACAGCACCAGCAGCCCGTGCCCAAGACGTTGAAGAAGTGCGTGGCGCATCGTCAGCTCCTCAGTGTTTCTCAATCCACGCGCCGTAGAACGACGGGCGGCCGACCGCTTCAAAATTGACGCCTTTTAGCCACGGCGCACCGGCAAAGACCTGCGGCTCCTCGAAAATCGGAATAACGTAGGCGTTATCCAGCAGGTAGCGCTGGGCATCGCCGGTCAGCTGCAGGCGTTTTTGCGGATCGACCTCTGAGGAGATATTTACCAGCAGCGCATTCAGCTTGTCGTCGCGGAAGCTTTTGACCTTGTCGCTGGAGCCGCCTTTTTGCAGCAGCGCGTCGCGGTTAGCCGGGTAGAACATGCTTTTCACCACGTCCGGATCGGCGCGGCCCACTTCGGAGACGGTTAACGGGGTTTTCTGTGGATCAAGGTTATCCAGCGTGCGGCTGCCAGCGTCACCGGCTTTTACGTTCAGCACTACGCCCACCTGTCGCCACTGCTGGGCAACCAGCTGCAGCACCTCTTTGTTTTGCGGCTGCGGCAGGGATTCATATACCGTCAGCGCCAGCCGCTGGCCGTCTTTGGCGCGGATCCCGTCGCTGCCCGCTTTCCAGCCCGCCTCGTCCAGCAGCTGGTTGGCTTTTGCCGGATCAAAGGTCAATTTGTCGCTGAGATCGACAAAGCCTGCGGCGGAATCGGCAATCACCGACTTCGCCTGCGGATAGTTGGCCGAGAAGAGGGTCTCGACCACCTGCTTTGCATTCGTGGCATGCAGCAGCGCCTGGCGCACGCGAATATCGGAGACCAGCGGGTTATCCGGGCGGAAGCTAATGCTGTCGTTCACCCCGCGCGTTGGAGCGGCGTAGATTTTATAGCCCTGGTCTGTCGCCTGCTTTTCGTCATACGCCTGCACCTGGCGAATAAAGTCGGCCTGACCGGCCAGCAGGGCGCCGACGCGCACGCTGTCCTCCTGGGTGACGATAAACTTGATACCATCCAGATTGGCTGGACCCTGTTGCGCCAGATTTTTGGGTCCCCACTGGTAGTCCTTACGGGCCTCGAGCGTCACTTCGCGGCCGAGCTTCTCGTCCTTCACCACAAACGGGCCGGAGCCGATGATATGCCGGGCGTCTCCCAGCTCTTCAAAGTTGCGCTTCAGCGTGCTGAGCGAGACCAGACCCGACCCAATCGTGGCGGTGCCCTGCAGGAACCCCGGCGACGGTTTTTTGAAGTAAAACTTCACGGTCAGCGGGTCGACCACTTCGCTGCGATCGTAGTTATTGATCACTTCTGACACCGGCAGGCGCTGCGCCTTGTTGCCCAAACCGTAGGTGTCAAAGTTTTTTGCTACGGCGTTGGCGTCCAGTGGCGTGCCGTCGGAGAAAGTGATCCCCGGGCGAATTTTGAAGGTGTATTCGGTTTTATCGGCGTTGGTCGTCCAGCTTTCGGCCACCCACGGTTCGACCTGCAGCGTCTTTGGGTTTTGCCACGTCAGTTTGTCGGTGATCTGGTTCAGAATGCCGCCGTTCGGATAGAAGCCGCCGGCAGGCGGATAGAGGTTGGTGTGCGCCTGTTGCTCCAGATAAATCAGCGTGCCGCCTTTGACCGGCGCATCGGCGGACCAGGCTGCGGTTGTCGTCAGAATCAGCGCCGTCAGCAGCGGCAGACGAAATGGGGTTTGCATGGTGAATTCCTTTGTTATCTTCTTGTTAGCGTCGGATTCATCATCGGGCGCGGGGGAAAACAAGGGAACAAAGGAATTAAGATAAGGATTGCCGGAAACTGAAAATAAAACCGCCCCGTTAGCGGGGCGATGGCGGGGACCTAAACGAATTTCGCCAGCGGGTCGGCGGCGGCAAAGGCGACCGTTTTGTCTGCTAATGGCGGATAGATCAGCTCATTCGTGATGGCGATTTTGATCTTCTTCGCCTCGTCGCGGACGGATTTGACGGCCTGTTCCCAGCCCTCGGTATAGACCGCGCCCCACGCGCCTAAATCCAGGCAGGTAACATAGTTCACCTGACGATAAGGGTAAGGAGTAACGTTCAGCAGGCTGGCGGCAGCGTTATGACCGGCAAATTTCCCTAGCTGGATCGCGTGCTGGCAGGTCATCAGCGCCGTGTTGCCCGCATCGTCTGTTTTGGCGTGAGCCATATCGCCGGTGGCATAGACGTCAGGATGTGCGGGGACCTGCAACGTCTCTGTCACAACCAGGCGGCCCTGGCTATCGCGTTCACCGTCTATCTGCAGGCTGAGAGGATTTGCCTCGACGCCTGCGGTCCAGACGACGGTCGCAGCAGCAATACGTTCACCCTTTTTCAGCGTTACGCCGTGAGCATCAATGGCTTCAACTTCACTCTTCAGCCGCCATTCAACGCCCAGCGCCTCACTCGCCTCTGCAATTGTTTTACGCAATGCGTCGCTATAACGGCAGCCAATGACTGGCCCTCTTTCAACTACGACTATTTTAATCTCCGTATTGTCGCCAAAACGGGCACGCAGTCGGGCAGGTAGCTCCGTTGCCAGCTCGATGCCGGTAAAGCCGCCTCCGCATACTACCACGGTGTTGCGCTCGGGCGTGGAGGGACGTAACGCCAGTGAATCAAGGTGACGCTCAAATACCTGTGCGGATTCCAGCTGGTCGATGTCAAAGGCGTAGTCAGCCAGGCCGGCAATCGGTGGGCGTTTGGTCTGGCTGCCCGTGGCGAGGATCAGCCTATCGTAGGAAGCCGTAGCATGCGCGCCATTGGACATCCGGTATAAAACGGTTTTCGCCGTGGTATCAATTTGTTCCGCGTGTCCGGCAATGAATGTGATATCAAGCTCGGCAAACAGGTCAGTCAACGGGGCAACCAGCGTTGACACCTTCTCCTCATAGAAGCGTGGCCGAACGCGTAGTTCGGGTAAGGGGGCCAGAACCGCAATTTCCAGACTGTTATTACCCTGCTGCTCAGAGAGACGTGCCGCGCTCACGGCTTCCCACATACCCGCAAAACCACTGCCTACGATTAAAATCTGCTTTTTCATATTCGATCCTTTCTCCCGCCAGGCTTCATGCCTGACATAACTGCCACTATACTTGTCGGAGTTAACTCCGACAACTTCTTTCTGAGTTAAAAATCGTTATAATGCTCCGAACACTAATTCGGAGTTAACCATGGCGTTTTACAGTTCCGGTGTGGAATACGGCATTCACAGCCTGATGTGTATGGTGGATGCGAAGGGCAACGAGCGTGAGATGAGCGTCCGGGAGATGGCTGCCTTGCAGGGCGTGCCGTATGACTACCTCGGCAAAATCTTCACACGCCTGTCACGTGCCGGGCTGGTCATCAGTACGGAAGGCAAGGGCGGGGGCTTTAAGCTGGCGCGTCCGGCGGAGCTGATCAGCGTGCTGGATGTGGCGCATGCCATTGACGGCGAGAAAAACATGTTCGAATGTCGTGAAGTGCGCCAGCGGCTGGCCGTGTTTGATGAAGCACCGCCTGCCTGGGTCTGCGACGGCCCGTGCGGAGTACGTTCAGTCATGGATAGCGCGCAGCAGCGGATGGAAGAGGAGCTCGCGCGTCATACTATTCTCGACCTGGCGCGTAAAATGTACCGAAAAGCGCCGGACACCTTCCAGATTGAGGTTCAGGAGTGGATTTCAGTTCGTCGTTCGTCGTAGCAATGAGCCGGGTAAGGCGTAGCCACTACCCGGCAAAAGGTGTTTACGAGCGTAAGTCGATCACCATACGGCCACGGATCTGGCCCTGTTCCATCTCTTTAAAGATGGCGTTGATGTCCTCGATAGGACGCATCGTCACTTTCGGTACTACTTTGCCCTCGGCCGCAAACTGGAAGGCCTCCTGCAGATCCTGACGGGTGCCAACCAGCGAACCTACCACCTGAATACCGTCCAGCACCAGGCGCGGAATGTCCAGGCTCATCGCTTCCGGCGGCAGGCCAACGGCGACCACGCGGCCACCGGCACGCACGGCATCTACCGCCGAGTTGAAGGCCGCTTTTGCGACGGCGGTGACGACTGCGGCATGCGCGCCGCCGGTTTTTTCCTGCACAATCTTAGCGGCATCTTCGCTGCGTGAGTTGATGGTTAAGTCCGCACCCATGCTCGCGGCCAGCTTCAGCTGTTCATCGTTAACGTCCAGAGCGATGACTTTGGCATTAAACACGTTTTTGGCGTACTGCAGCGCAAGGTTGCCCAGCCCGCCCAGACCGTAAATCGCAATCCACTGGCCCGGCTTAATACCCGACACCTTCACCGCTTTGTAGGTGGTCACGCCAGCGCAGGTAATGCTGCTGGCCGCCGCCGAATCCAGACCGTCCGGCACTTTTACCGCGTAATCCGCGGTGACGATGCACTCTTCCGCCATGCCGCCGTCAACGGAGTAACCGGCGTTTTTCACGTCACGGCACAGGGTTTCGTTGCCGGAATTACAGTATTCGCAGTGTCCGCAGCCTTCAAAGAACCAGGCCACGCTTGCGCGGTCGCCAACTTTCAGCGACGTCACGCCAGGGCCGACTTCTTTCACGATACCAATTCCTTCATGGCCCAGGATTACCCCGGTTTTATCGCCAAAATCACCGTTCTTCACGTGGAGGTCGGTATGGCATACACCACAGCACTCCATTTTCAGCAGGGCTTCCCCATGCTTAAGCGGGCGTAAGGTTTTTTCAGTGACATTGACCTGATGATCCTGAGTAACAACAGCAGCCTTCATGTGTATCTCCTTGTTCATGATAAGAATCTGCATAGCAGGTGTAGTACCCCTTAAGGATTAATACATTAGCCTGGTAATGCAAGGCTGCGGCAACATAATGTCATCATTTGATTCGATTTAAGATTAAGAATACGGCGATCCTCTAATAATTAAGGGGGAAAATGCTGGCCCGGCGAGGCGCTCGCCGGGCGCAGATTTACAGCTGGGCTTCAATCTCCTCAATTTCTCTACGCCATTGCGCCTGCAGCTGCGGCTTCTGATGTTTCGGCTTACGCGCCAGATCGTCTTCCAGCAGCGTTTCCAGCGCGATCAGCCGCTCCAGCAGATCGTCGTACGGCGAGGGTTGAACCTCGCCAGCGGTGACGACAGGCGCGGCTGATGTCCCCAGCCCCGCGCTTTCACGCAGCCGCTCAAACACGGCTTCAGCATCGTGCCACTCGCTCAGCCAGCCGTCCTCAATCAGCCAGAAACGGTTACAGCTTTGGCTAATTAACTGGCGATCGTGGCTGACCAGCAGCACGCCGCCTTCGAACTGTTGCAGCGTTTCCGCCAGTGCCTCTTTGCCTTCCATGTCGAGATGGTTGGTGGGCTCATCCAGCATCAGCAGGCTGTAGCGGGCAAGCGTCAGCCCGACGAACAGCAGGCGAGAGCGCTCGCCGCCGCTGAGCGTGCTGACTTTTTGCCCGTGTCTCGCCCACGGGAACCCGGCGCTGATGAGCGCCATCTTCCTGTGCTGCGGATCGGGGGCGAAAGGTTCCAGCGCGTCGAGCAGCGTGGCCTCATCCGGCAGCTGATGCAGCGTCTGGTCGTAGTAGCCCGGCGAGACGCGCGGATGGATTTTCAGCCCGCTGTCCGTCGGTTCATCCACAAAATGTCGCCAGATAAGCTTCATCAGCGACGATTTACCACAGCCGTTACGACCGACAATTGCCACGCGATCGCCGCTTTTCAGCCGCGCCGTTTCGATGTTAAACAGCGGCGGTAGCCCGGGCGCAGGCGGGACGCTTAGGTTTTCCATCTCCAGCAGACGGTCCGCCCGCAGCGCGTCGCCGCGCAGGGTTAGCGTCCATGGACTGCCCGCCGTGAGCGCGGTCTGGCTATCTTTGAGTCGTTCGACCTGTTTTTCCATCTGCTTGGCTTTGCGGGCCAGGTCTTCGTTGTCGTAAACCTTACCCCAGGTCGCCAGCCGCTTTGCGCTGGCGGTCACGCGGTCGATCTCCTTTTGCTCCGCCTTGTGGCGCTGCGCATCGCTTTCATCTTTTGCGTCCAGTGCCTGACGTGCCGCCGTGCAGGGAAGGGCAAAGTAGTGCAGCGTCTTATCACGCAGGATCCAGCTGCCGTTTGTGACGGCATCCAGCAGCTGCCTGTCGTGCGAAACCAGCACGAAGCTGCCTGACCAGTTCTGTAAAAAGTGTTCCAGCCAGAGCATGGTCGGCAAATCGAGGTGGTTGCTGGGTTCATCCAGCAGGAGCAGATCCGGCTCGTGAATCAACGCCCGCGCCAGCAGCAGGCGGGTGTGCTGTCCGCCGCTCAGGGTGGCCGATTGCAGCGTCATATCCTGCGGCGTGAAGCCCATGCTCGCCAGCAGCGTTTCAGCTTTCCAGCGCAGGCTGTCGTGCTCAGCTAAAGGCAGTTGCGCGAGTACGGCATCCAGCATGGTCAGCGGGAAAATGGCGTCCGGGAGATGTTGCTCCACGCGCGCCATCAGGCAGTGTCCGGCCAGCGCTACCGTTCCGGCGGCTGGGATATCTGTTCCGTCCAGCACCTTTAAAAGCGTACTTTTGCCGCAGCCGTTGTCGCCCAGCAGGCCGATGCGGTCGCCTTTTTTCAGCGTAAAGGAGAGTGAGTCGAAGAGCGTGCCAAACGCCGTATCAACGCGTAAAGATTGTGCAGTGAGTAAAGTGCTCATTGTTGCTTACCCAAGAGTTACAGGCATGTTTATGCCTCGTCAAACATCGCTGACGATAACTCAGTAAGCCCGAGAGAAGGGATTTCAGGGGTTGGTGTCTTCGCTCAAGCAGAAGTTATCGCAGCACGATACCGATAACGCTTGAGCTGGTGCGATCACCAAATGTATGTGAAACATTGAAAATTTCACGATACAGCATAATTAGCCTCCTTATATGTTATGAGTTTGTAGGTGACTATCACTATACAACGTTTTCCTGCATATACCAAACAGAGGGGCAGCAGTGCTGCCCAGAATTATTTTTTCCGTATAAGAACATACAGGGCTAGTGTGAGAACTGACGCACTGAATGCGGAAACACCTAAAAAAAGGTACAGAACGAAATCCATGATCAATTCGTCGCCATATATTTTAAAATGCTCCGCAAAAGAGTACTGCACTTCCGGTGGAATAACTTTATATAGTGTGAGTAACGAAAGAAACACTGCCGTACACCATAGCAGTGCCAGTAGTATCACTTTCATTAATAAACCTGCACAACGCCATGAGCAATCATATAGTTTCCCAGTTGCAGCCCTCCCGTTCGTAGCAAGGCTGATGCCAGAACCTTAAAATCGCTCTGACTGTAAAGCGTGATACATCCCTTACTTAATCCAGATGGTCCGATAGGGTGCAATCTGAATTCTCCTCGCCTTATACCGTTCACAAAAGTCTCATCATTTATCAATCCGTCATCGCGATATAAAGCAAACCACTCGCTCCGATTGGAACCCGTGAAAAATGCATTTACACTGTCCTTTGTTTGAGTATACCAACCACCTAATCCACGTAATAGTATGTAATATCGGCCCGGAGGGAGAGGGCCTATGTCGGGTAAAGACGCGCTTTCGGGACGATTTGTTGCATTGCCATTCCCCGAAAATGCTGGGAAAAAACCCACTCCGGGCACAGACAGTGTTGCGTACTTACCGCCGTTGAGGTGGAAATAGCATTGCAGGAGATTCATGAACGGTCATTCCATGAGTCTGCAAAGATGATATTACCGTCGCAATGTTGCCACGTGATTTTCTCATAACGCAGGGAAACATTTTCTAGATGATTATGTTTTTCCATTGCCGAGTTTTTTACGTCATGCATCAAGGGGCATATTGAGACAACTTTTACGTTCTCAAGGTACATGTTGAAGTATTCGACTTCCTGACCCGCGTCGTCGATCTTGTACCACTTAAACTCGGCACTTTTCAGCGTTTGGCCTTTTGCCACGGCCTTGTATAAGTAAGGGCTAGAACTGTCAAACTCCTTTTCAAATACCAGCGCACTATGAACGCGCGTACCCGTTATTTTTCCTGTCATGTTATCTGTTGGCAGATACAGTCCATGACCGAACCCTAATATCTCGATACTTCCCTCGCGATCTTGTACATCAACAGCGCCTTTGATATCTGCGCCGCCGTCATCTTTAAGCCAAAGGTAAGCCGGAATTGCCATTTCAAAACTCCTTTTTCAATTAATGAATTTAGTGATGCGGAACGTTACTAAACCTTTAAAAGAAACTGTTTAATAGGCAAAAAATGTTATGCAAAATATTTATATTTCAATGAGATATGAATTGTTGTCGGAATATTGATTTTTTAAATAATGGTCAGGGGAATACTGTAGAAGTGGCAAAGAAAATAAAGGGAGGAGGGTGTTCACGTTCCCTCTCCCTTTTGAGGAGAGGGAAGGGTCGGAGCTAATTAAATCGAGGTACGGCGATAGCTGCGGTATTCAGGCATCCAGAAGTTATCATCAATAGCCTGCTGCAGTGCGTCGGCAGAGGTTTTCACCGCCACGCCCTGCTGCTGCGCCATTTTACCCACCGCAAACGCGATAGCGCGCGACACCTTGTGAATGTCCTTCAGTTCCGGCAGCACCAGCCCTTCTCCGTTGTTGACCAGCGGCGAATAGCCCGCAAGGGTTTCGCTCGCTGACATCAGCATCTCATCGGTAATGCGGGACGCGCCGGAGGCGATCACGCCCAGACCAATGCCCGGGAAGATATAGGAGTTGTTGCACTGGGCGATCGGATAGGTTTTATCCTTCCACACCACCGGATCGAACGGGCTGCCGGTGGCAACCAGTGCGTTACCTTCGGTCCAGGCGATGATGTCCTGCGGCGTCGCTTCCACGCGGGAAGTCGGGTTAGACAGCGGCATCACGATAGGGCGCTCGCAATGCTTGTGCATCTCGCGAATAATCTCTTCGGTGAAGAGACCTGTTTGCCCGGAAACACCGATCAGAATATCCGGCTTCACGTTGCGCACCACGTCCAGCAGGGAGAGCACTTCGTTGTCGGTGTCCCAGTTCTTCAGGTTCTCGCGCTTCTGCACCAGCTTGGTCTGGAACGGCAGCAGGTTCGGCATACCGTCGGTCAGCAGGCCGAAACGGTCAACCATAAAGACGCGGGAGCGGGCCAGCTCTTCGCTTAAGCCTTCGCGCTGCGTCTGGGCAATAATCTGCTCGGCGATGCCGCAGCCCGCAGAGCCTGCGCCCAGGAAGACGATTTTCTGGTAGCTCAGCTGGCTGCCGGCCGCGCGGCTGGCGGCGATAAGCGTGCCCACGGTCACCGCTGCGGTGCCCTGGATGTCGTCGTTAAAGGAGCAGATCTCATCGCGATAGCGGTTCAGCAGCGGCATCGCGTTTTTCTGCGCAAAGTCTTCAAACTGCAGCAGAACGTCCGGCCAGCGGTGCTTCACGGCCTGAATGAAATCGTCGACAAACTGATAGTACTCGTCGTCGGTAATGCGCGGATGACGCCAGCCCATGTACAGCGGATCGTTCAACAGTTGCTGGTTGTTGGTGCCGACATCCAGTACCACCGGCAGGGTGTACGCCGGGCTGATGCCGCCGCAGGCGGTGTAGAGAGAGAGTTTACCGATTGGGATCCCCATCCCGCCAATGCCCTGGTCGCCGAGGCCAAGAATACGTTCCCCGTCTGTCACCACAATCACTTTAATATTGTGGTTCGGCACGTTCTGCAGAATGTCGTCCATGTTGTGACGGTTCTGATAAGAGATAAAGACGCCGCGTGAGCGACGGTAGATTTCAGAGAAGCGTTCGCACGCCGCACCCACCGTTGGGGTGTAGATCACCGGCATCATCTCTTCGAGATGGTTTTGCACCAGGCGATAGAAGAGGGTTTCGTTGGTGTCCTGGATGTTGCGCAGGTAGATGTGTTTGTCGATCTCAGTTTTGAAGCCCTGATACTGGATCCACGCGCGCTCTGCCTGCTCTTCAATGGTTTCAACCACTTCCGGCAGCAGGCCAAGCAGGTTAAAGCTGCTGCGCTCTTCCATGCTGAAGGCGCTGCCTTTGTTGAGCAGGGGGAATTCGAGTAAAACCGGTCCGGCGTATGGGATGTATAAAGAACGATGTTTTTTCAGTTTGTTGTCCATGTCACTCACTCTTTTTATGAAGATCCGTCCCTGACACTGCTGTTTGTCATCTTTCTGGCCTGTGCGATGGGGTGCGGTCCGGCGGTATTATAAAGGAGCTAAATATGAATTACCGCAACACATAAATAAAAACACCATCGGGATTACCGATGGTGTTCTGGATCTCAGTCTGGAACTTACTTGCCTGCGTGGCGTTTTCTGCCGGTGGCGTGAGTGACTTGCGTTTCATGGTCGCCTTCAATCACCACTTTGCGCTGATTTGAAAGCTTGTAGTTCAGTCCCAGAATATGGCGTGCCTGACGGTTCGATTTCATATTAACTCCTCAATCCTGTTGATAGTTTTAAGGACCAGTTTGCTTACGCAAACGAAATGTAACCCCTTAGGTTGCAGATCCAGCTTAGCAGGTTTTTACAAAGGTGCGTTTTGCCCGCTGACGACGTAGTTAATGGTCTGCTGGTAGATGTCACTGAGGATGTCATTATCCGTGGATTCCACCCACTTGGTCAGTTCCATTAAAATGTCATCTTCAGTCACAGCACCGTGCTCGGCGTGAAGACCCTGCGCAATCGCGTTAACGAGTTCAGGTTGTGCTGCTGTGGTATTAGCCGGGTAATAAGTAAACATGCTGCCTCCGTGTCGTTGTCAGTTTAATGGTACGGCTCGCAAAAAATTTAATTCATAAACAGAATGGCAAATATTTCCCCAGTTGTGTCTCAGATTCATCTTAGAAATAAAAATGACATAAGTGCATGCTTTTATGTGCTTTTAAAACGGAGGGATATATTGGCGTGAGGCAGTGCGGATATTATGGCGGTGCTCCTGCTATCGCGGGAATATAGCAGGAGCCGTTTTTAAATTACCACTTCATTTCGCCAGTATTCACTTTGGCGCTTAATTCCAGAGAGCTCTCTTCTGCCAGACCCGGATACTGTTTTTTCAGTGCACCGATGACGCCCGCAGAGTTTTTATGTGCTGACAACGCCTGTTCAAAATGCTGCAGATAGCCACGGGTAAAATCAATAGCCCCGGTTCCGGACGGTGGCGTGCCCAGGTAGTGGCCCGGTATCACGCGTTCCGGCTTGTGCGCGGCCATGTTGTCCAGGGTCTGCTGCCACTGCTGACGGCGAGCCGGCGTCTGGGTATCAGCCGTCCAAACGTGAATCCCCCAGGAGACCCCGGTGCCGCCGAGGATTGTTTTCTCGGACGGGATCCACACGTAGGCCGCATAGCTGTCCGGCTGCTCGATATCGACCTTTTCCCCGTCAATCATAAAGGTGGTGGAGGCGAGCACCTGCGGCACCACCAGTTCCGTTGGCGCGCCGTCTTTCATCTGCGGGCCCCAGAAGGCGAGCTTGGCGTCTTTGGTGGCCTTAATATGGTCAACCACCTGCTGCGTGGCCACCACTTTGGCATTCGGGAAGGCCTTCACCAGCGGCTGCAGGCCAAAATAGAAATCCGGATCGCCGGAGGTGATCACAATCTTATTCAGCGTTTTACCGCTGCGGCGAATTTTCTCTACCAGCGCTTCGCCATCCTTCACGCTGAACTGCGCGTCAAACAGCACCGCCTCTTTCGGGCCGGAAACGAGCGTGGAGGAGACCGCGAAAATGCCTTTATCCTGCGGGTTATAGGTATCAATCGTCAACGGCGCGGCAAAAACGGCCGGAGCGAAAAGAGTGGAAAGCAGGGCAATATGAGTGAGTTTCATGCTGTTGTCTCTGTTGTTCAGGAATGTCTCTATTGTACGGATATTCTCATTTGCCAGAATTCCTGAAACAAGACATGCTTAGTTTCATAAATCGAGCAGATGGAGCTTATATGGATCGCGTTATTGCCGCTCAGGTCTATAACCGGATATGCGAGCTGGGAAGCCTGAGCGCGGCGGCCCGCGCGCTGGGCATTTCCCGGCCGATGGTGAGCCGTTACCTTGAACAAATGGAGAAGTGGGCGGGGACGCGGCTGGTAAACCGCTCCACGCGCAAGCTGACGCTGACGGCGGCAGGGGAAAAGGTGCTGCAAAAAACGCGGACGCTCTCGCAGATCTCGCAGGAAATCGAAGGTCAGTCGGAAAAAGATCTGCCGTCCGGCACGCTGCGGGTAGCCTGCGCGCACTTTACCGCCATGCACCTGATTGCGCCGGTCCTGCCCGGCCTGCTCTCGCGCTATCCGCAGCTGCGCATCGAGCTGGACGTGAACAACCATCCGGTCAGCCTGGTGGGAGAGCGCATTGACGTCGCGGTGCGCATTACCGATAACCCGGAGCCCGGCATGATCGCCCGCCGGCTGGGGGAGTGTCGATCGGTGCTCTGCGCCTCGCCGGCGTATCTGGCACAGCACGGCACGCCCGTCAGCCCCGAAGAGCTGGCGCAGCATAACTGCCTGCACTACAGCTTTTTTGCGGGGCAGTCCTGGCACTTCCTGACGCCGGAAGGCGAAAGCCTGAGCGTGGCCGTCAGCGGCAACCTGAGCGCCAGTATCTCTTCACTGCTAATGAACGCGGCGATCGAGCACTGCGGCATCGCCATGCTGCCGGAGCGCGAAGCGCGCGCCGCGCTTGAGCAGGGATTACTGGTGCCGGTACTGGCGTCGCTGGAGCCGAAACCGCTTGCCATCCACGGCATTTATCAGTCACGGGAATACCAGCCTGCCGCGCTGCGCGTGTTTCTTGACGAACTGTCCCGCCACCTTGCCTGAGGGGCGATTATTTTGCCTTTAGCCAGGGAGAGGCCGTGCTCCAGAAAATAATATCGGCTCCGAGATAATTTTCGCCGAAGCGGACAAACTCGGCTTTGGTGAACGGTTTTCCGGTCTGAGGATCCTTATAGGTCAGAGTCGGCTCCTGAACCGCCATGGCGATGAGCGGCAGCGCCTGTTTATTTTTATGGAAGAAGGGATAGGCATTCTTCATGTGCGCCTTGCGGTTGGGCACAATGTCCGGCCCGCCCAGGCCGATATTGTTGGCGCTGGCATACGCAAAAAGACGTCCCATATAGTTGTGGTCGTTATCCCACTCGCACGGCCAGAAGTTCACGTACTGCACCACATGTGATTTCTGAAAAACCTTGCGCGCAAAGGCCAGATTTTCCATCTCACCCGCGAAATAGCTATCGCAGGTGAAGCCCGCTGGCGGATTTTTCTCGTCAATATCAATCGCGGTTTCAGGCAGGTTTACGCCATACACCTCGCCATCAAAGCGTTTTGCGAGCGCTGCCAGCAGTGCCTGGTAGCGCTGGCGCACCGTGGGGTCCCACTGACGCGCTACCCATCCCGCGCCGACAGGCTTGCCCTCGCCGGGGTTATCAAACTGCGGCGCAATTCCGCCGCTGTATTGCTTATCGTGCATCAGATAGTCCGGGACGTAGCGGGCGTCCGGCTCAAAGAAACGATCCTGGATCTGAATAAAGAGTTTTTTCCGGGCGGCCTTAAGACGCGCCAGATCCTGCTCAATCCGCGAGAAGTCATAGCTGTCCTTCTCGGGTTCAAGCTGGCGCCAGTTGTACACGATCTGCACGCCGCCGATGTCGCCACGCGCAACCAGCGGGAGCGCCGCGTCGAGATCGCCTGAGCTGGTATAGATAAAGTTTTCCGGCGTTTTGGCCAGTGAAGAAAGAGAGAGAGCCAGCGTGGCTACCGCGACGGCCATCCTGATTTTTAGCGTCATATCATTATCCTTGTTGTCGGTACAGCAGGTGAAAGACACGGAATCGTCTGTGTTCCAGGGCGTGTCAGATGCGTAGTCTATACTTAACCCTTTGTAAGCCAAAAGGAGAGCAAGAATGACGATTCATAAGCACGGTTCGGCACACTGGTCTGGCGACATTAAGCGCGGGAAAGGAACGGTTTCCACCGAGAGCGGCGTTCTCAACCAACAGCCTTACGGCTTTAACACCCGCTTTGAGGGTGAAAAGGGGACCAACCCGGAAGAGCTGATCGGCGCGGCACATGCGGCTTGTTTTTCCATGGCCCTGTCGCTGATGCTGGGTGAAGCGGGCTATACCGCTGATTCGATTGATACGACCGCGGACGTCTCTCTGGATAAAACCGACGGCGGCTTTGCCATCACTAAGGTTGCGCTGCAAAGTAAGGTCACCGTTCCGGGCATTGCGCCACAGCAGTTTGACGGCATTATTCAGAAAGCCAAAGCGGGCTGTCCGGTGTCACAGCTTCTGAAAGCCGAGATCACCCTGGACTATAAGCTAAATTAACTTCCCGCCGGGTTTGCGCCCGGCTATCCCTTCAGCGCGGCGGGGAACACCTCCGCCAGCCAGGCGATAAACACCTTCAGTCTGTGCGTTAAATGCCGGTTCTGCGGGTAGACCACGTGAAACGGGTACGCGGCAGGCTGCCAGTCACCCAGAATCGCCACCAGCGCTCCCGTCTGCAAATAGGTCTTTGCTGAATACTCAAAGGTTTGAACGATCCCCAGACCCGCCGCGGCAGCCGCCAGATGAGCGTTACTTTCATTGACGCCGAGATAGTGCGGAAGAGTGATTTCCAGCGCCTCGCCGTTCTGCCGGAAGCGAAACGGAAACGGCCGCCCGGTGACGGGAGAGAGATAACTAACAAGCTTGTGGCCGTTGCGCAGCTCCTGCGGATAAGCCGGAACGCCGTGGTTTTTAAGGTAACCCGGCGTCGCGCAGGTGGCCATCTGAGCGTCACCGAGATGACGGGCGATAAGCGTTGAATCGTTCAGCGGGCCGCCGCGGATCACGCAGTCTACGTTACCGCTGATAAGATCGACCGGACGATCGGCCACGCCAAGATCGATACGGATATCCGGGTAGCGCTGCATAAAATCCGGCAGCAGGGGGATGAGCACGTCCCGTGCGGTGGAACCGCCCACGTCAACCCGCAAATGTCCCTTGGGCGTCGCGCGGGAAACGCGAAACGAGGTGTCGATATCTTCGATATCAATCAGCACCCGGCGCGCTTTTTCATAGTATTCCAGCCCTTCAGGCGTCGTGACCACCCGACGAGTCGTCCGGTGAAGGAGACGTATCGCCAGGTGCGCCTCAAGGGATTTAACCAGTTTGCTCAGCGTGGCGATCGGCATATTCAGCGAGTCCGCCGCGCGGGTAAAACTGCCGGATTCCACCACCCGCGTGAAGGCGCGCATCGCCATTAGCTGATCCATGATGACCTCTGATTATTTCCATAGGTGAATAGTCATTTTCATTTTTGCCCATTTTTCATAAATGTCGCAAGGGATAAAGTCTGTCCAACGCAAACACAAAAAGGTAAATGACATGAACACGACTCTCTCAGGAAAAATTGCACTGGTCACCGGCGGCAGCACCGGTATTGGTCTTGCCACGGCGCAGGAGCTGGCGGCACAGGGCGCGAAGGTATACATCACCGGGCGTCGTCAGGCCGAACTTGACGCCGCGGTGGCAGTGATTACTTCTGACGCAGTGGGCATTCGCGCGGACGTCTCTAAGCTTGCCGACCTGGATGCGGTTTATGCCCGGATAGCAAAAGAAGAAGGCCGTCTCGATATTCTGTTCGCCAATGCGGGTGGCGGCGATATGCTGCCGCTGGGCGCGATCACCGAAGAACAGTTTGACCGGATTTTTGGCACCAACGTTCGCGGGGTGCTGTTCACGGTGCAGAAGGCGCTGCCGCTGTTATCAACCGGCTCGTCGATCGTTCTGACCGGCTCGACGGTGTCGATTAAGGGGACGGCCAACTTCAGCGTCTACAGCGCCAGTAAGGCCGCGGTGCGTAACTTTGCCCGCTCCTGGGCGCTGGATTTGCAGGGCCGTGGGATCCGCGTCAATGTCGTCAGCCCGGGTCCGATCAAAACGCCTGGTTTAGGGGATCTGGTGCCCGAAGAACACCGCCAGGGGCTGTACGACGCGCTGGCCGCGCAGGTGCCGCTCGGACGTTTAGGTGCGCCGGGCGAGGTGGGTAAAGCGGTGGCGTTTCTGGCCTCCGACGCGGCCAGCTTTATCAACGCCACCGAGCTGTTTGTGGACGGCGGGATGGCGCAAATTTAACCCAGGCTGCGCCAGCAGCGAACGTGACGGCCCTCGCGAGAGGGCTGTAGCGGCTGAGGACGTTCGCACCCCTGCGCGGCCATCGGACAGCGGTCGCGGAAAAAACAGCCTTCTGGCAGGTGACGGTTGCCGGGAAGCTCCGTTTTGCGTAACGCCAGCGTTTCATCCAGCGGCTCTCCGGTGCGGGGAACCGAATCGAGCAGCAGGCGGGTATAGGGGTGGCGCGGTTCGCCAAGTACCTGCGCGGCGCTGCCCAGCTCCACAATCTGTCCGAGATACATCACCGCCACGCGGTCGCTCATGTGTCTGACTACCGAGACGTTATGCGAGATCAGTACGTATGTCAGATTACGCTGCTGCTGTAGCGTCACCAGCAGGTTGAGGATTTGCGCCTGCACGGAGATATCCAGCGCGCTGGTGGGTTCATCAAGCACGATGATATCCGGGTCGGACGAAAGCGCCCGGGCGATGGCAATGCGCTGGCGCTGCCCACCGGAGAAGGCGTGTGGAAGGCGGTCAAGATATTCCGGGCGAATGCCCACCTGCAGCGCCAGATCCGCCGCCAGCTGGCGGCGTTCGCGCTCGCTGCTGCGTTTTTGCACCCACACCGGCTCGGTAATGATGCGCCAGACCGGCAATCGCGGGTCGAGCGAGGAGAGCGGATCCTGAAACACCATCTGCATGCCGCCGGCATGGTGGGCACGCTGGCATGCGCCGGTGCTGGGTTTAAGCATCCCCATCAACAGCTGCGCCAGCGTGCTTTTCCCACAGCCGGATTCCCCGACAACGCCCAGCGTTTCGCCCCGACGGATCTGGAGATCCAGCCCGTTGAGCGCATGGACCCGTTCCGTCACGCGGCCCAGCCAGTTTTTGCGCGCCGCAAAGTTCACGTGCACGCTATCCAGTTCCAGCAGTACATCAGACATGGTGTTTCTCCCGTTGTGGATACCAGCAGGCAGCCAGTTGGCCCTCTGCGCCATGCGGCTGCAGGCGCGGCGTTTCGCTGCATTTTGCCCCCGCGGCAAAGCAGCGCTCGCGGAACGCGCACCCCTGCGGAAGCTGGCTGAGGTTAGGCACCGTTCCGGGAATGGCGGGAAGCAGGTCGCGCGGCTGGCCGTTTTCCGGCGCGCACCGCAGCAGGCCGATAGAATAGGGATGCACAGGGCGGTGGATCAGCGTTTGCGTGGCACCGCTTTCTATCACGCTGCCCGCGTACATTACGTACATTCTGTCGCAGAGCTGGGACACTACGGCCATATCATGGCTGATAAACAGCACCGAGGTGCCGCTGGCCTTCGCCTTATGCTTCAGTAAGCGCAGCACCTGGAGCTGGACGGTCACGTCCAGCGCGGTGGTCGGCTCGTCGGCGATGATCAGCTCCGGCTCGCAGGAGAAGGCAAGGGCGATCATCACCCGCTGGCGCATGCCGCCGGAGAGTTCAAACGGATAACGCGCCATGACCTCCTTCGCGTCCGGAATTTGCATCTCTTCCAGCAGGGCGATCGCCTTCTGCTGCGCCTCGCGCCGGGAAAGCGGCTGATGCTGGCGGATCACCTCCACCATCTGTTTACCAATCCGCCGCGTCGGGTTGAGGGCGGTCATGGGCTCCTGAAAAATCATCGCCACTTTAGCGCCGCGCCACTGGCGAAGCTGTTTCTCGGACGCCGTCAGGACGTTTTCACCGAGTAATCTCACCTGACCGTGATGAATACGGTAGCTGCCCTCTGGCAGCAGGCGCATGGCGAGCATGGCGGTAACGGATTTGCCCGACCCTGATTCGCCCACCACGCCGACAATTTCGCCCCTGCCGATCTCAAGCGAAACGTGGTTCAGCGCATGAACCTCCCCGCGAAAAACCGGGAAGCTCAGATGCAGGTCTTCAATATTGAGTACCGGTTCGGTCATTACTGTTTGCCTCCTGACTTCGGATCCAGCAGATCGCGGATACCGTCGCCAAACAGATTAAAGCCCACGGCGGTAATCAAAATTGCCGCACCGGGAAAGGCGCAGTACCACCACTGGTCCAGGACGTAGTTACGGCCCACGGCCACCATCGCGCCCCATTCGGCGGTGGGCTGCTGCGCGCCAAGGCCAATAAACCCCAGCGTGGCGGCCATCAGAATGGCGCTGCCGATATCCAGCGATGCCTGCACGATCAGCGGCGGCAGGGCGTTGCGCAGGATATGCCAGCGGATCAAATGCCAGCGGGAGGCGCCAAAGGTGCGGGCAGCCTGCACGTAGGTGAACTGACGCACCACCAGGGTTTGCCCGCGCGCCAGCCGCACGTAGAACGGTATGCGGACAATCGCAATCGCCAGCATGGCGTTAAACAGGCTCGGACCGAGCGCGGCGGCCAGCGCCATGGTCAGCACCAGAGAAGGAATGGAGAGCATAATGTCCATCACCCGCATGATGACGGCGTCGCCGCGCCCGCCCAGGACGCCGGACAAACAGCCCAGGAGCGAGCCAATGCCGCCCGCAATCACCACCACCGCCAGCCCGGCGGTAATCGACTGCTGGCTGCCCGTCAGCACGCGGCTGAACAGGTCGCGTCCCACCTCATCGGTGCCAAACCAGTGTTGCGCAGAAGGGGCCTGCAGGCGGGCGGTGAGATCCAGCGCGTTCGGGTCATGCGGCACTATCCACGGCGAGGTCACCATCAGCAAAAGCATCGCGATCATAATGACGCCGCCGACAATCGTGAGCGGGCTTTGGCGCAGCATCCAGAACAGCTTTGCCCAGTTGATGCGTTGTCTGGCGGTTTTCACCGGGACGGGTGTTTCCTGCGTTAACATCATTCGGCACCTCCGCGCCCGATTCGCGGGTCAATCCACAGGTAAAGCAGATCGACCACCAGATTAACCAGCACGTAGGCCAGCGAAACGACGACGGCAAAGCCCATCACCGCCGGGAAGTCCAGAGCCTGAATGGACGTCACCACCCAGGCGCCCATACCCGGCCAGGCAAAGACGGTTTCGGTCAGGACGGCGCCGTAAAGCAGGTCGCCCAGCGCCAGTCCGAGCACGGTAATGGACGGGATCATCGCATTCGGCAGGGCGTAGCGCAGGACGATGTACCAGCCGGGCAGCCCGCTGGCGCGTGCGGTGCGGATGTAGTCCTCGCTAAGCTGCTCCAGCATCGCCGAGCGCACCTGGCGCGCCACGATGCCCAGGTGAACAAACGCCAGCGTCAGCGAGGGTAAAATCAGGTGCTGCAGCGCGTTGAAAAAGACTTCACCGTTGCCTTCCAGCAGGGCGTCCAGCAGATAAAACCCGGTGACGTGCGTCGGCGGATCGAGCCAGTCGTCCAGCCTGCCGCCGCCCGGCAGAATCTGCAGATGCCCGTAGAACAGGACAATCACGCCCAGCCCAAGCCAGAATGCAGGCGTGGAAATCCCGGTCATCGCCATTAAACGCACCAGGTGATCCAGCCAGCGGTTGCGGTACACCGCCGACAAAATCCCCAGCGGCACGCCGATAACCAGCGCCAGCAGCAAAGAACAAAAGGCCAGCTCCAGCGTGGCGGGGAAAAAGGCCTTCAGGTCTTCCGCAACCGGGCGTCCGGTACGGATGGATGTGCCTAAATCACCGTGGGCCAGGGCGTCCACGTAGCGGCCAAACTGCACATACAGCGGCCGATCCAGCCCCAGCTGCTGGCGAATGTTCTGCACGATTTCGTCGCTGGCGCGATCGCCCGCCAGCAAACGCGCCGGGTCGCCGGGGATCATGTGTGAAATAATAAAGGTAATAATACAGACACCGGCCACCACCAGGAGTAACCCCCAGCAGCGCTGGCGCACGATGCTCCAGAACGTCATACGCTTTCCCCCGGCGAGAACCGTTATTTACTCATGGTGGCGATGTTGAACACCTGCTCGAGCATCGGATTAAAGGTGAAGCCTTTGACCTCTTTGTTCATCGCCAGCTGGTAGTTCTTCTGGAACAGATAGACGTAGGCCGCTTCGTCAATCACCACCTTTTGCGCCTGCTGGTAATCTTTGGTGCGTTCCGCCTGGTCGGTGGTTTTCAGCGCGGCCTGCAGCAGCGAATCCACCTCTTTGTTCTCATAGAACGAGCGGTTGCCCGGCAGCCCTTTTTTGTCCGATTCGAACCAGTAGTTCATGAACATGTACGGGTCGGCAAAGTCCGGGCTCCAGTTGCCGATGGCAATGTCGTAATCGCCTTTGCCGACGCGGTCGCGCATGGTGGCATTGGCCAGTTTTTCCAGCTTGACGTTAATGCCGATCTTGCCAAGGCTCGCCTGAGTGGAGAGGGCGATAGGCTCCCAGTTCGGATCGTTGTCCGAGTAAAGGAAGGTCAGGCTGGCGGGTTTGTCTTTGACCTTCTCCAGCGCCGCTTTGGCTTTGGCCTCGTCGAAGCTGTACTGCATTGCCGCGGCGTCAAAGCCCCACATGCCTTCCGGGATCGGGCCGCGCATCTGCTTGCCGTTGCCGCTCAGGATGCCTTTTACCATTCCCTGATAGTCCGTCGCCCAGGAGATGGCCCGGCGTAAATCCACCTGATTGAGCGGCGCTTTGCTATTGTTGAGATAGAGATAGGTCACGCGCAGGGAGGGGTATTCCGCGACGGCGACTTTGCCTTCCTGCTTCAGGGCCGCAAGCTGATCGACCGGCAGGGAGTCGGCAATGTCCAGATCGCCGCGGGAAAGCTGCAGTCGGCGCGAAGCGCTCTCGCCGATAATTTTCACCGAGACGCGCTTAAAGTGCGGCTTGTCGCCCGGCCAGTGAGGGTTCGGCACCAGGATCAGCTGCTGGCCTTTCTGCCAGCTCTTCAGCATAAACGGCCCGGAACCGGCGGTGTTTTGCGCCAGAAAACCGCGCGCGTCGTCCGCGGCATTGGCCTTCAGCACCGCCGGGTTAATGATGGACGCCCCGTCGTTTGCCAGCGTGTAGAGGAAAGGCGCGAACGGCTGGCTGAGGGTGAATTTCACCGTGTGGTCATCGACGGCATCAATTTTCAGATCTTTCGGAAAGGCTTCAGACGGCCCCTGGCCGAGCTTCAGCAGGCGCTCAAAGGAGAGTTTGACCGCTTCGGCGGTGACCGGCGTGCCGTCGGAGAATTTGGCGTTATCCGCCAGGGTAAAGGTCCACTCTTTCTGGTCGTCGGACGCCTTCCAGCCCGTCGACAGATCGCCCTCCACCTCGGTTGAGCCGGGCTTGTACTTGACCAGACGCTGGTAGGACGGATAGGTGACGGTCCAGTCGTTGTTATCGATGGTGATGGCAGGGTCGAGCGTTTGCGGGTCGGCGGCTTTACCGATCGCCAGCATGTCTTTCGGGACGGCGGCCAGCGCCAGCGGGGCGCTCAACGCCAGCGTGGCGGCAATCAGAGTCGTGAGAAGCGATGTTTTCATGGCAGTGCTCCAGGTTAAAGAGAGGTGTGCGTCAGGGGAAAACAGGCAAAACGGTCATCAAGCAGCGGGTAGCTGGCGGCGTTCGGCAGTTCGAAGTGCCACCATTCGCTGCTAATCCCCACGAAACCGCCGCCGAACATGATGGCGTTCAGCAGCAGACGGTTACGCTGGGCGTGCGGGGGTACGGAAGGGTGATAGGGATGCGAACGGTCATGCATTTCGTCAAAACCGGCGCCCATATCCAGCACGCTGTTATGCTCGTCCATCAGCGTGACGTCGATGGCCGTACCGCGGCTGTGATTGGAGCCAATTGCCACGTCGACCACATACTCCGGGTTCGGGCAGGCGTCCCACAGCTGGGCCTGCGCCTGCTGCGGCCGGTAGGCGTCATACACCACCAGCTTCAGCCCGGCCAGGGCGGCAATGCTGATGGCTTTTGCCAGCGCGGTGGCGGCGTCGGTATGCAGCAGGCACAGCGCCTCCTGATAGATCGGCCTGCCGGTGATGTTGTCGGCGGTGGCGTACTTCAGATCGATATGCAGCGAGGGAAACGTCTTCGCCACGTTAATCAGTTCACTCTCATCGGGCATAGCTCCGCTCCTTTAGCGTTCGAATTGACCAAACTCTTGTTGTAATTGTCGGTTTACCGCCAGACGCGCCGGGAGCGTATCACCCAGCACTTCCACCACGCCCGACAGCAGCAGGTTGAACAGACAGCTCACGGGGGCAAGCGAATCCCAGAAATGACCGGTATCGGTTTTCACCTGCAGTAAATCCATCGGGTAATCTCGTGCCCACGGGCACCAGATGTCGGTGATTAAGGCCAGCGGGATCCCTTTTTCGCTCGCCACGCGGCAGTACTGGCGGGCCATCGTGGAGTAGGTGCGCGTATCGGTCAGCACAACGTAAGGGTGCGAAAACCCGGAGTTGAGTGATTCCACCCAGCTGCCGGACGCGCCTTCGGAATAGCTCACGCGCGGGCGAAGGTACTCGAGGTGGCTGAAGAAGGCGTTGGCGATCCCGCGCGTGGACTGGATCCCCAGCACAAACACCGCGTCGGCGTGGGCCAGGTTGTGCACCACCTGACGGAAGGCGTCCGTTTGCGCCAGCTGATACACCTGCGTAATGGCGTCCACCTCCAGCGAGAGGGCATGCTGAAGGCGGTTGGGGAGGGGACGCTGCTGCTGCCAGGAGTCCAGCCGCTCGTTCATGCCCCAGGGCTGATACGGATCGCGCAGGCTCTTTTTGACATCTTCCAGGTTGCGATACCCCAGCTTGCGCAGGAAGCGTCCGACGGTGATCCCGCTGGTCCCGCTCGCCAGACCGACGCTTTCCGCGGTCTCAAACGGGATTTGCGCGGCGTGCGCCAGCAGCCAGCTCCCGACCCGCTTTTCGCTGGGAGTGAGCTGGCTGAACGTCGCTTCGATACGGCTCAACATCTCGGGTTTCGTCGTCATACCGCCTCGCTGTTAACTGGCTGTCAAAAGCTGGATTTGTGTTACCGGGTTAACAATGCACGACGCGTGCCATGTTCACGGTGAGGTAAAAACCCGCCGTGCTGTTAATTTCACGCAATATTTAGTTAACCAATGATCAACATTTGTGCAGCGTAGTTCACTTTTGGTGCAGCGGCTGACGCGGCAGGTATGAATTTGATGAATACGTCAGTCCGTTCACATTTTTGATAAGATAAAAGGACAGTGAACATAAAAGGGATCCCGGCATGGCGAATTTGCCCTGGCGAATCAGCGTGCGCCTGGCGGCGCTGGCAAAGAAAACAGGGATGGTCGTGGGGATCGTCCTGGTCGTCCTGTTGGCGGTGCGGGTCTATCTCTCGCAGCAGGGGCCGGACCTGCACCTCTGGCACACCTGGCGGGCGGACGAGATGTCCGTGCGTGAACTCGATAACACCAACTTTGCCGGGTATGTTGCCCGGGAAAACGCCATTTTCGCCGAGCTTGATAGGGCGGTGACGGCGAAAACAGCGGGCGAGGAACAAACGCCGCTAAACCGCTATTATCGCCAGAGCCTGGTTTGGCCGGGACAGTTCACGCCCGATGCCAACCGTTCGTTTGTGCTGATGCCAGCAGGAAAACCCCGTGGCGCGGTGGTATTGCTGCACGGACTGACGGACTCGCCTTATAGCGTCAGGCACCTTGCCGAAAATTATCAACAGCATGGCTTCGTGGCCGTGGTTCCGCGCCTGCCCGGACACGGCACCGCGCCCGGCGCGCTGACCGACGTTGACTGGGAGATGTGGCTCGCGGCGACGCGTCTTGCCGTGCGGGAAGCCACGCGCCTGACGGGGGATAACGTGCCGCTGCATCTGGTGGGGTACTCCAACGGCGGGGCGCTGGCGATGAAATATGCTCTCGATGCGCTGGATTCCTCTGCGCTTCGTCGACCGCAGCAGGTAATCCTGCTCTCACCAATGATCGGCGTGACGGCCTTTGCGCGCTTTGCCGGTTTTGCGGGGCTACCGGCGCTGCTGCCGCCGTTTGCCAAAGCGGCGTGGCTGAATATCTCTCCGGAATATAATCCGTATAAATACAACTCGTTCCCGGTGAACGCCGCCCGCCAGTCGTGGCTGCTGACGAAGGCCCTGCAGGAGCAGATTGGCCGCGAGGCGCGGGAGAACAGGCTGGCGAATTTGCCGCCGATCCTGGCGTTCCAGTCGGTGATGGATTCTACGGTCAGCACCCGCGCGGTGGTGACCGGCCTGTTTGACCAGCTTCCGGAAAACGGCAGCGAGCTGGTGGTGTTTGATATCAATCAGGCGGCCAGCTTCCGTCCGCTGTTCAAACCGTCCTCGTGGACGGCAACCTCGGCGCTGCTGCCGGTTGCGCAGAGAAGTTACGGTGTCACGATTATTACCAATGCGGACGCACACAGCTTCTCGACGGTGGCGAAAACAACGCCAGCAGGCAGCACGCGGGAGACGGTTGTGCCGCTTGTGCAGACCTGGCCGCAGGATGTCTATTCCTTGTCGCATATCGCCGTGCCGTTCCCGCCGGATGACGATCTCTATGGCCGTGAGCCTGGGGTGAAAAACCGCTACGGGATAAGCCTGGGGACGATTGCGCTGTGGGGAGAAACGTCCGTATTGAGCGTCGGTAAAGAGGCGCTGATGCGTGTCACCTCGAACCCGTTTTACGACTATATGCAGGAGAGGATCGACAGCAGGATTGGCGATGGGGAAAAGTAACGTTCCCTTGTGGCGTGAATATGTTAGGTCGCATTGATTAAGTATGTTACATAGTAGCTTCAAGGCACCTCTCTTTATCATTGGAACCCCTTTTTGTGCTGACGACGCTGATCTACCAAAGCCAGTTGAATTTATCCCGCCCGTCCACCGAACTGCGGGAGCTGGTGGAGCGCGCCAGGGGCCGCAACACAAAACTGGATATTACCGGCGTCCTCCTGGCAAAAGGGAATGACGTTCTGCAGATCCTCGAAGGTTCGGAAGAGAGTGTGGTCAAACTGTTCCACACCATCCGTGAGGACAAGCGTCACAGCGGGGTGGTTGAACTGCTGCGGGATTACGGTCCGCGCAGACGCTTCGAAAACGTCGGTATGCTGCTGTTCGACCTGCAAACGCAGTCGCCGAAAGAGGTGCTGCAGTCGGTGCTGCGCTACAGCAAGCTGGACAGCTATCTGACATCTGATGACCGGGTGTTCAAATTTATTCAGACCTTTATAACCGGTAAACGTCCGGCCCCGTCGGGGACGCGTTACACCTCGGACAAATGGACGCTCTCGACCGAAGCGCTACCCTTTGGCGAACATCTGGGCCTGATTGCCGGGCAAACCTGTCAGTTTGCGCTGCAGCCAATTGTCGAGCCCTCGGAAGGGAAAATCAGCTCCCTTGAGGCGCTTATCCGTAGCAATGACGGCGGCAGCCCGGAACATTTCTTCAGCTCCCTGGATCCGGCGAAAATCTATGAAGTCGATCTCCAGACGAAAGCGTATGCCTTCGCGCTGGCGGAAAAGCTGGGCATTGGGAGCCATAAAATCGCGGTAAACCTGCTGCCCATGTCGCTGGTGAATGTCCCTGGCGCGGTGGAATTTCTGGTCGATGAGATTAAAAAGCATGGCCTTCAGCCGGAGCAGGTGGTCATTGAAGTTACTGAAAACGAGATGATCTCCGGGTTCAACCAGTTTAACAGCGCCATCAAGCGGCTTCGCGGTGAAGGGGTAGGCCTGGCGATCGATGATTTTGGCTCGGGCTATGCCGGGCTTTCGCTGTTGACCCGCTTCCAGCCGGATAAAATCAAAATCGACCGCGAAATCATCAGCGATATCCACCTCAGCGGCCCGAAGCAGGCGATTGTGCGATCCATCATCAGTTGCTGCTCCGATCTTGAAATTACCCTGGTGGCCGAAGGGATCGAGAAAATCGAGGAGTGGTGCTGGCTAGAATCTGCCGGGATCCGCCGCTTCCAGGGCTTCCTGTTTGCCCGTCCGCAGCTTAACGGCGTTGGCGATATTCGCTGGCCGCATCTGAAGCGTTAGGCAATTTTCCTCCCGCGTTATTTCCCCTTTTCCCTGCCTGTGCTTAAATAGCTAAAACGGTTTAACATAGTTTAGCTGAGAGGATCACATGGAAAAAATCTGGGTACTTGGCGATGCGGTGGTGGATTTATTGCCCGATGGCGAAGGGAAATTACTGCAGTGCCCCGGTGGCGCACCGGCAAACGTCGCGGTGGGCATTGCCCGGCTGGGGGGCAAAAGCGCGTTTATCGGCAGGGTTGGCGACGATCCTTTCGGGCGCTTTATGGCGAAAACGCTCGCTGACGAGCGGGTCGACGTGAAGCATATGCACCTTGACCCGGCGCACCGCACCTCTACGGTGGTGGTGGATCTGGACGACCACGGCGAACGCTCGTTCACCTTCATGGTGCGCCCGAGCGCCGATCTGTTTCTTGAACCCGCTGACCTGCCGACGTTCAGCGCGGGCGAGTGGCTGCACGTCTGTTCCATCGCGCTAAGCGCAGAGCCGAGCCGCTCGGCGACCTTTCAGGCGATGGACGCCATCCGGAAGGCGGGCGGTAACGTGAGCTTCGACCCCAATATTCGCCCGGATCTCTGGCCGGATGAGAACGCGCTGCGTCGCTGCCTGGAACAGGCCCTGCAGAGCGCCGACGTGGTCAAGCTCTCCGTTGAGGAACTGGCATTTTTAACCGGCGATGCGGATGTAAGAGAAGGTCTGAACACACTGATGCAGCGCTGCCCGGCGCGCCTGGTGCTGGTCACCCAGGGAAAAGAGGGCGTTATCGCCTGGCATCAGGGCGCGGTGAAACACTATCCGGCTACCCCTGTGCAATGTGTCGATACCACTGGCGCGGGCGATGCCTTCGTCGCCGGGCTGCTCTACGGGCTGGCCGCCGGTCAGGAGCTGGTCCCGGCAATCGCCTTAGCCCAGCGCTGTGGCGCGTTAGCCACCACGGCAAAGGGGGCGATGACCGCGTTGCCCTGGCAGCACGACCTGTAATCCTTCCTTCACTGGCCGCCGTCCGGCGGCCTGAATTGTCGCCTCGATCACACTTACTAAATCGGTTTAGCAAAAAAGATTGCCGATCCAAAATTCCCGGGTTTAGTATCAGCAGCCTAAACCGGTTTAGCAATTTAGCACGTTCGATTAATACTTTTAGGGATGCGACAAAATGTATAAAAAACGCAGACTTGCCGTGATGATAGGCATGCTGGCCGGCAGTACCTCTGTTTTTGCCCAGACGGATATGACAAGTATCGAAGCGCGCCTTGCCGCGATGGAGCAGCGCCTTCAGGCTGCTGAAGCGCGTGCGCAGGTCGCTGAAAAACGCGCCACCGAAGCCGAACAAAAAACGCAGCAGCTGGTCGCCGCCCAGCAGCAGACGCAAACCACAACTCAGGCGGTGGCGCAGCGTACCGCCGCGCTGGAGAAAAAAGCGGATCAGAGCAGCGGATTTGAGTTCCACGGCTACGCCCGTTCCGGCCTGCTGATGAACGACGCGGCCTCCAGCAGCAAAAGCGGCCCGTACCTTACGCCAGCCGGGGAAACCGGCGGTGCGGTAGGGCGTCTGGGTAACGAAGCCGACACCTACGTCGAGCTGAACCTGGAGCACAAGCAAACCCTGGATAACGGGGCGACCACGCGCTTCAAGGCGATGCTGGCCGACGGTCAGCGAACCTATAACGACTGGTCAGCCGATACCAGCGATCTCAATATTCGCCAGGCCTTTGCGGAGCTGGGCAACCTGCCTGATTTTACCGGCGCGCTGAAGGGCAGCACCTTTTGGGCGGGTAAACGCTTCGACCGCGACAACTTTGATATTCACTGGCTGGATTCCGACGTGGTGTTCCTGGCCGGTACCGGCGGCGGCGTCTACGACGTGAAGTGGAACGACTCGCTGCGCAGCAACTTCTCGATCTACGGCCGCAACTTCGGCAGCGTGGAGCAGACCGACAACAACGTTCAGAACTACATCCTCAGCATGAACCACTTTGCCGGGCCGCTGCAGGTAATGGTGAGCGGCCTGCGGGCGAAGGATAACGACGATCGTAAGGACGCTAACGGCGATCTCATCAAAACCGACGCGGCCAATAACGGCGTTCATGCCCTGGTGGGGCTGCACAACGAGAGCTTCTATGGCCTGCGGGAAGGGAGTGCCAAAACGGCGCTGCTGTACGGTCACGGCCTGGGTGCAGAAGTTAAGAGCATCGGTTCCGACGGGGCGCTGCTGTCTGATGCCGATACCTGGCGCTTCGCAAGTTACGGTGTCACGCCTGTTGGAGGTGGCTGGAGTATCGCGCCTGCCGTGCTGGCGCAGAGCAGCAAAGATCGCTACGTCAAGGGCGACAGCTATGAGTGGGTGACGCTCAACACCCGCCTGATTAAAGAGGTGACCCAGAACTTCGCGCTGGCGTTTGAGGGAAGCTATCAGTACATGGATTTACATCCGGAAGGCTATAAGGACCGGAACGCCGTTAATGGCAGTTTCTACAAGCTGACCTTTGCGCCAACGTTAAAAGCGAGCAAAATCGGCGATTTCTTCAGCCGCCCGGAGCTGCGCCTGTTTGCCACCTGGATGGACTGGAGCAGCAAACTGGATAATTACGCCAGCGATGATGCCTTTGGCAGCAGCGGCTTCAACGCCGGCGGGGAATGGAACTTTGGGGTCCAGATGGAAACCTGGTTTTAACCCATCACGCTCCCGCACGGCGGGAGCGTTTCGCACATCATAAAAAGAAGTCAGGCAGAGGTATCTATGGATGTTAATCAAATCGCCCGCGAGCTTATTCCGCTGCTGGGCGGCAAGGAAAATATCGCCAGCGCTGCGCACTGCGCTACGCGTCTTCGTCTGGTGCTGGTCGACGACGCGCTTGCCGATCGGCAGGCGATTGGCAAGGTCGAGGGCGTGAAGGGCTGTTTTCATAACGCCGGGCAGATGCAGGTCATTTTCGGCACGGGCGTGGTGAATAAGGTCTACGCCGCGTTTATTCAGGCGGCGGGGATTAGCGAGTCCAGCAAGTCTGAAGCGGCGGATATCGCCGCGCGCAAGCTGAACCCGTTCCAGCGCATTGCGCGTCTGCTCTCAAATATCTTTGTCCCGATCATTCCCGCCATTGTGGCGTCCGGCCTGCTGATGGGCCTTCTCGGCATGGTGAAAACCTACGGCTGGGTCAATGCGGATAACGCCCTCTACATCATGCTGGACATGTGCAGCTCGGCGGCGTTTATCATTCTGCCAATCCTGATCGGCTTTACCGCGGCGCGGGAATTTGGCGGGAACCCGTATCTGGGCGCGACGCTGGGCGGTATTCTGACCCACCCGGCACTGACCAACGCCTGGGGCGTGGCCTCCGGCTTCCACACCATGAACTTCTTCGGCCTTGAGATCGCGATGATTGGCTACCAGGGCACGGTATTCCCGGTGCTGCTGGCCGTCTGGTTTATGAGCATCGTCGAGAAAAACCTGCGCCGCGCGATCCCGGACGCGCTGGATTTGATTTTGACGCCGTTCCTCACCGTCGTTATCTCTGGCTTCATCGCCTTGCTGATTATCGGCCCGGCAGGGCGCGCGCTGGGCGACGGCATCTCCTTTATTCTGAGCACGCTGATTGAACACGCGGGCTGGCTGGCCGGGCTGCTGTTCGGCGGGCTGTATTCAGTGATTGTGATCACCGGTATTCACCACAGCTTCCACGCGATTGAAGCCGGGCTGCTGGGTAACCCGTCCATTGGCGTAAACTTCCTGCTGCCGATCTGGGCCATGGCGAACGTGGCGCAGGGCGGCGCCTGTCTGGCGGTGTGGTTCAAAACCAAAGACGCCAAAATCAAAGCCATTACCTTACCGTCGGCGTTTTCTGCGATGCTGGGCATTACCGAAGCGGCCATTTTTGGTATCAACCTGCGCTTCGTGAAGCCGTTTATCGCGGCGCTGATCGGCGGCGCGGCGGGCGGAGCCTGGGTGGTGTCAGTGCATGTCTACATGACCGCCGTCGGGCTGACCGCTATTCCGGGCATGGCTATCGTTCAGGCCAGCTCGCTCCTTAACTATATTATCGGCATGGTGATTGCCTTCGGCGTGGCGTTTACCGTCTCGCTGCTGCTGAAATATAAAACGGACTCTGAATAATGACGCAACTTTCCCGCTGGCCTGCGATCCTGCAGGCCGTTATGAAAGGGCAGCCGCGGGCGCTGGCGGATAGCCATTACCCGCAGTGGCACCCCGCGCCGGTGACGGGGCTGATGAACGACCCGAACGGGTTTATCTGGTTTGCAGGACGCTACCATCTGTTTTATCAGTGGAACCCGCTGGCCTGCGAGCATCGCTTTAAATGCTGGGGGCACTGGAGCTCTGCAGACCTGGTACACTGGCAGCATGAGCCGCTGGCGCTGATGCCCGACGAGGAGTATGACCGCAACGGCTGCTACTCCGGTAGCGCCGTGGACAACCACGGTGTCCTCACACTGTGCTACACCGGCAACGTTAAGTTTGATGACGGTAGCCGCACCGCCTGGCAGTGCCTCGCCGTGGAGCAGCCGGACGGAACCTTTACGAAGCTGGGGCCGGTGCTGGCGCTGCCGGAAGGCTACACCGGCCACGTGCGTGACCCGAAGGTATGGCAGCACGACGGGGAGTGGTACAAGGTGCTGGGTGCGCAGGATGTGCAAAAGCGCGGCAAGGTGCTGCTGTTTAAATCAGCCGATTTGCATGCCTGGACGTCCTGCGGGGAGATCGCTGGTCACGGCGTCAACGGCCTGACGGAAGCGGGGTATATGTGGGAGTGCCCGGACCTGTTCGCCCTCGACGGAACGCACGTCCTGATCTGCTGCCCGCAGGGGCTGGCGCGCGAGCCGCATCGCTACCTCAATACCTATCCGGCCACCTGGATGAGCGGGGCGTTTGACTATGCCAGCGCCGCATTCGATCACGGCGATCTGCACGAGCTGGACGCGGGCTTTGAATTTTACGCTCCGCAAACGACGCTGGCGGAGGACGGGCGACGTATTCTGATCGGCTGGATGGGCGTACCGGACGGGGAAGAGATGCTTCAGCCGACGCGGACGCACGGCTGGATGCACCAGATGACCTGCCCGCGTGAATTACGCTTCCGCGACGGCAGGCTCTGGCAGACTCCGGCGCGCGAGCTGGCGGCGCTGCGCGAAGAAGAGCAGCGCTGGCAGGGGCGCACCAGCGAGGCGCCGGAACTGGACGCGACGCGCCTGGAGTTTGAGCTGGGCGCATCGCAGGTGAATGTCGATTTCGCAGGCGCGCTGCGCCTCACGGTCGATGAGCAGGGTTTACGCCTTGAACGCGCGAGCCTGAAAACCGGTGAAACATTGACCCGCTACTGGCAGGGTGAGGTTCGTCATTTACGCGTTCTGTGCGACTGCTCAAGCGTTGAAATTTTCATCAATCACGGTGAAGGGGTGATGAGCAGCCGCTATTTTCCTGACCATCCGGCCCGGGTGCGATTCGAAGGTGCGTCCGACATCACATTACGCTACTGGTCGCTGCGCGCCTGCATGATAGAATGAGGGTTTTGGCAGCCGGATCTAAGTCGTTGTGAGAAAAACAAAACGCGTCACCATAAAAGACATCGCGGAGCTGGCGGGTGTGTCAAAAGCCACCGCCAGCCTCGTCCTGAACGGGCGCAGCAAAGAGCTTCGCGTGGCGGAAGAGACGCGCGAGCGCGTGCTGGCGATTGCAAAAGAGCACCACTATCAGCCCAGCATTCACGCCCGCTCGCTGCGCGATAACCGCAGCCACACCATTGGTCTTGTCGTTCCTGAAATTACCAACTACGGTTTCGCCGTCTTTTCTCACGAGCTGGAGACGCTGTGCCGCGAGGCCGGCGTTCAGCTGCTTATCTCCTGCAGCGATGAAAACCCAGGGCAGGAGACGGTGGTGGTGAACAATATGGTAGCGCGTCAGGTGGACGGGCTGATTGTGGCCTCCAGCATGCTGAACGATGCGGACTACCTGAAGCTCAGCGAGCAGCTGCCCGTGGTGCTTTTTGACCGGCACATGAACGACAGCGCACTGCCGCTGGTGATCACCGACTCCATTTCCCCGACAGCGGCGCTGGTAGCGGACATTGCGCGCCAGCATCCGAATGAATTCTACTTCCTCGGCGGCCAGCCGCGCCTGTCTCCGACGCGCGACCGTCTGGACGGTTTTAAGCAAGGTCTGCGAGAGGCCGGCGTTGAGCTTCGCCCCGAGTGGATCATTCACGGCAACTATCACCCGAGCTCCGGATACGAGATGTTTGCCGAACTCTGCGCCCGCCTGGGGCGTCCGCCAAAAGCGCTTTTCACCGCCGCCTGCGGGCTGCTGGAAGGGGTGCTGCGCTATATGGGCCAGCATAACCTGTTGCATAGCGATATCAGATTAGCCAGCTTTGACGATCACTATCTCTACGATTCACTGACGATCCCGGTGGATACCATTCGCCAGGATAACCGTCAGCTGGCGTGGCACTGCTTTGATCTGATTGGCAAATTGATCGAAGGGGAGACGCCGCAGCCATTGCAGCGCAAGCTGGATGCCACCCTGCAGCGGCGCTATAAGTCAGGGGTATAGCGTCGTTCGATACATCAATAACTTTAATTAATTTAAGTTTTGGAAGCGCCGATAACCATAAGGAATAATTCTCCTTGAGGTATTGGTTTATGTCGTTGAAAAAGTCGTCCCTGATTGTCCTGTTCTCGCTGCTTTTGTTCTTTATCGTCAGCACCGTGACGAGCGTTGGCCTCATCATTAAAAGTAATAACTCGCTGGATAACGTCAACAAAGAGATCCAGGTGGTACTGTCGATTATTGACCCCATCAACCACAGCCGTACGCTGCGCGTGCGGGTGATGGAGTACGTGAAGATGGTGGAAGCGGGCAACGCGGCGGACGGCGCTGCAAAGCTTACCGCAGTGAAAGAGGCGCTGACCAAAGCGGACAATGCCTTTGCGGCGTTTATGGCTTCGCCGCGTCTGACGGATGAAGCGCCGCTGGTGAGTGCCTATCAGGACGCCTGGCAAAACTACCGCAACCAGGGGCTGGCGCCGCTGATCGATGCCGCTGCGGCGCACGATGTCGCCAAATTTGACGCGCTGATCCCGGAAGTTTCCCGTCTCGATCGTCAGTACGAAATCGTGCTCGACCAGGTGCTTTCGGTCCACCAGAAATACGCTAAAAGCCTGAACGAGGATGCGAGCAGCAATTTCGTCTCCGGCCTGGTGATGATTGCCGTTATTGCCTGCCTGTTTGTGGTGGTGATCGTTGCAGTCAGCATCTTCATGAAGCGCTTTGTCTTTGCCCCGGTAAACCTGGCGCGCGAGCACTGCAGCCAGATTGCGGCGGGCAAGCTGGACATTCCGGTGCCGGTGAAGGGGAGTTCAAGCAACGAAATCGACCACCTGATGGGTTCGATGGAGCAGATGCGTCAGGCACTGCTGGCGACCATCGCCCAGGTGCGCGATGCGAGCCATACCGTAACGCACGCAGCCCAGGAGATTGCCTCCGGGAATATCGATCTGGCTTCGCGTACCGAGCAGCAGGCTTCCGCGTTGACCCAGACGGCGGCGAGCATGGAAGAGCTGAGCGCGACGGTGGCGAATAATACCGATAATGTCTATCAGGCCGGAAAACTGGTGCAGGACGCGGTGAAAAATGCCCACACCGGTGAAGCGGTGACCCGCGAAGTCATCGACACGATGAACACCATCGCGGCGAACTCGAAGCGCATCGAAGACATTACCAGCGTGATCAACAGCATCGCCTTCCAGACCAACATTCTGGCACTTAACGCGGCGGTTGAAGCGGCGCGCGCCGGTACGCAGGGCCGCGGTTTTGCAGTGGTGGCCAGCGAAGTGCGCACTCTCGCGCAGAAAAGCGCGGTGGCGGCTAAAGACATCGAGAGCCTGATTGCGCAGTCGGTCTCCAGCGTCAAAAACGGTGCGGAGCTGGTGAGCCGCTCGGGCGAGGTGATTGATTCGATTATTTCGTCGGTGAATAAGGTGAATACGCTGATGGAGCAGATCTCCATCGCCTCTGAGGAGCAGAGCCGCGGGATCGGCCAGGTCGGGCAGGCGGTAACCGAGATGGATGGCGTGACCCAGCAGAACGCCGCGCTGGTGCAGCAGTCCGCGGCGGCAGCGGCCTCGCTGGAAGAGCAGGCGCAGCAGCTTTCGCGGAGTATTGCGAGTTTTAGGTTGCCGGTGCAGGCGTAAGTCTTTGACACGTGCCGGGTGGCGCTGACGCTTACCCGGCCTACGAAACCTGTAGGCCCGTGCAAGCGTCAGCGCGCCGCCGGGCAATAACCGCGAATGTGCGGCCAGAGTAATTATTTCATTCACCCCAGCAATATTTCCCTCCCTCATCCGTCTACCTCATCACAAGCCATAATCAGTTACTGCACACGAGGTAAACACCATGAGAGATTTTGAACTGCAAGGCAGAGGTCACGGGCGCGGATTCGGGCGCCACCGTATGGGCAAGGGATTAGTCATCGGCGCGGTGATTTTCATCGTGCTCGGCCTGCTGGTGATGTCCCTGTGGAATGCCTTGCTTCCGGCGATCCTCGGCGTGAAGGCCATTGGTTTCTGGCAGGCGCTAGGGATTCTGGTGCTGAGCCGCATTCTGTTTGGCGGATTAGGTTTCCGCCCGGGGATGTTTGGCGCGCACCGGCGGATGCACGAGCGCTGGATGAACATGACGCCCGAGCAGCGCGAGGCGTTTATTCAGCAGCGTCGCGAAGGTTTTGGTCGTCACGGTCGCGGTCACTGCGGCTGGCACGGCCATCGTGACGATAAGCGCGATGACGCCGCGCCCAAAACCCCGGAAGCAGAGTGAGCGAAATGAAAGCCGGGGAGGCGGGCGGATCCATGCTGATGTCGGCGCTCAACGCCTGCCGCGCCCGGCTGAAAGCCTTCATTCGCGGACGGACGTCCGTTCGCGATGATGCCGACGACATTTTGCAGGAAGTCACGTATCAGCTGATGAAAGTGGAGCAACCGGTCGAAAACGTCGCCGCCTGGCTGTTCCGCGCGGCGCGTAACGAGATGACAGACCGGGCGCGCAAAAAGCGCGAGGTGTCGCTCTCCGGCTATTTTACGGGCGAAGATGACGAGGGTTTTCCGGAAGACGAGCTGGCCGAAACCTTGTTCGGCGTACCGCAAACGCCGGAGGAGGAGTATCTCAAAACGCTGCTGTGGGAAGAGCTGGGGCAGGCGCTGTCTGAACTCCCGCCACCGCAGCGGGAGGTGTTTGAAAAGACCGAGCTGCACGGCTACAGCATTAAAATGCTGGCAGAGGAGACGGGGGCCAGCGAGCAGGCGCTGTTATCCCGCAAGCACAAGGCGGTGCTGTTTCTGCGCACGCGTCTGCGGGATATCTACGACGCGCTGACGGGGGAATAGCGGCGACAGACAAAACCTTACACTTCCGGCACTTGTAGATTCATCACTATCGTTTATGATCGGGGCGTCTTGTTACTCTGGAATATTATGCGCAACCGTCAGCTCCTCGGAAAATGGCTTTTGATCATCACCTGTCTCGCGATGGCGATTTGCCTCGTGCAGCGTGCGGTGATGCTCAACCATTTTTTACAGGGACTGGATCCGCAGATTTCACTGAGTGCAGATGCCCCAACGCAAAGCAGCACCGAGCAGTCCGGGCCATCGCCCTGCCAGCTGGGCGCCCAGTCGCTTCTTTGTGCCCAGCCGCTGTTCTTCGACGGCGCGCTGCCGGCTATCATTATCTTCTTCGCGCTGTTACAGCTGCTGACGCAAGGGCGGGCATTCGCTCCCGCGGAACAGCCGGTTCAGGCACCGCCTCCCCGAATACACCTTAAAAACTGCGTTTTCCGTGAATGAAAATCATCGTCACCACACGATAATTTTTCACTGTTCACGGAGTAATACATGGTTAACCTCTTCAGGGGATTCGTCCTCCTGTGGCTGTCCTGCATCGGCGTTGCCCATGCGGCAGACACCGGCTGGCTGGTCTCCCCACAAAACGATCACGCCCGCATCCGCTTTCAGGCGGAGAGGGAACAAACGCACGTTAAAGGCCTGCTCACCGTTGAGCTAAAGCCCGGCTGGAAAACCTACTGGCGATCGCCGGGCGAGGGCGGCGTCGCGCCAAAAATCAGCTGGCCGGACGGCGTAACGGACAGTTGGTCTTGGCCGGCACCGTCGCGTTTCGATATCTCCGGCATGACCACGCAGGGATATCACGATAAGGTGACGATCCCGATTACGCTCGACGGGGTGAAGGGCGCAGCGCTCGACGGAACGCTCACGCTCTCCACCTGCAGCAACGTCTGCCTGCTGACGGACTACCCGCTGCATCTCGATTTTACCCAGCCGGTGGATGAGGGCTTCCGTAGCGAGTTCGAACAAGCGATGCGCGCCGTGCCCGGTACGTCAGGCGTATCCGCAGATCTTTCCGCATGGCTCTCTGGTGACAAGCTGGTGATTACCGGCACGACGGACGGGAAGTGGGACAATCCGGGGATCTACTTTGACCCGCTGGAGGGTGACATTCTGCCAGGCGAGCCGGCCATTAAGCACGACGGCAACACGCTTCGGGTGACGGTACCCGTGACCGACGAATGGGGCGATAAACCCGCCTCGCTGGAAGGCAAGAGGCTGTCATTTGTGCTGACCAATGGCGGTAACGCGCAGCAAACCACCATGACCGTTGGGGCAACTCCCGCAGAGTCTTCCGCGCCTGAAGGAACGGGTAAAATGGTGCTTTTTGCCCTGCTGGGCGGATTGATCCTGAACCTGATGCCCTGCGTGCTGCCGGTAATGGGCATGAAGCTTAACAGCATCCTGCAGGCGGGATCGGACAGGCGCGCCATCAGGCTACGCTTCCTGGCCACCAGCGCCGGGATCCTCACCTCCTTTGCGCTGCTGGCCGCGATGGTGACCGCGCTTAAGCTGACCGGGGCGTCGCTGGGGTGGGGCATTCAGTTCCAGAACCCGTGGTTTATCGGCCTGATGGTCGCCGTCACCTTCCTGTTTGCGCTGAACCTGTTTGAGGCGTTTGAGATGCTGCTCCCTTCTGCCGCCGCCGGGCGGCTGGCAACGGCAGGGGGCAGAGGGCTTGGCGGCAGTTTCTGCGAAGGGATGTTCGCCACGCTGCTTGCCACGCCGTGCTCCGCGCCGTTCCTCGGCACGGCGGTTGCCTTTGCCCTTGGCGCGCCGCTGTACGCCCTGTGGCTTATCTTCCTGATGCTGGGCGTGGGCATGAGCCTGCCGTGGCTGTTTGTGGCCCTGGTGCCGAAAACGGCCATGCTGCTGCCAAA
Source organism: Enterobacter sp. 725m/11 (assembly GCF_011683705.1). Classification (NCBI taxonomy): domain Bacteria; kingdom Pseudomonadati; phylum Pseudomonadota; class Gammaproteobacteria; order Enterobacterales; family Enterobacteriaceae; genus Enterobacter; species Enterobacter sp. 725m/11. The sequence continues at coordinate 51,529 of NZ_JAAQOK010000001.1, forward strand.
ACCCGGCCGCTGGATGAACACGCTCAAAACGATCCTGGGCCTGATGATGCTGGCCTCCAGCCTCTGGCTGGTTACGCTGCTGAACCTGCATCTGGGCGAGGCGGTCAGCCAGGTCGTGATGTTGGTGCTGATCGTTATCGCGCTGGCGCTGTTCGCGAAGAAGGGGCAAACCTCCTCGCCGTTGTTCTGGGTCGTGATCATCGCGCTGTCGGTGTTCGGCGGGTATCAGCTGCGCGGGTTGCTCAACTCACCGTCTGACGCCACCACGCAAAGCGTCGCACAGACCATCCCGTGGCAGCCGCTCAGCGAGGAGGCCATTGAGCAGGCGCTGACGCAGGGGAAACGGGTGTTTGTGGATATCTCGGCGGACTGGTGCGTGACCTGCAAAGTTAACGAGCACCGGGTACTGCGTCAGCCGGACGTTATTGCCGCGCTGAGTCAGCCGGACGTGGTGGCCCTGCGCGGAGACTGGAGCCAGCCCTCCGCGCTTATCGCGGAGTTTCTCGCGAAGCGAAACCGCTACGCCATTCCGTTTAATGAGGTCTATGGCCCCGGCACGCCTGAGGGGGACATCCTCTCGCCGCTGCTGGACAAGCGCACCCTGGTCACCACCCTGAACAACGCAAAAGGCTAATGCATTATGAAAAAATTCTTTATTACGCTTATGCTCCTGCTGACCTCGGCTCAGGTCATGGCAGCCCAGCCGCTGACGCCGGACCAGGAGCAGCGCGCGCAGAAGATGATCGCTGATTTCCTGTTTAACGATCCGAACTCCCCGCGCATCGGCGCGAAAAATCCAAAGCTCACCCTGGTGGTGTTTACCGACTATAACTGCCCGTACTGTAAGAAATTCGATCCTTACCTGGAGAAGATCGTCGAAAAACACCCTGATGTGGCGGTGGTCTTTAAGTTTTTACCTTTCCGCTCGGAAAGTTCGCTGACAGCCGCGCGCGACGCGTTAACCGTCTGGCGCGCGCATCCCGAGCAGTTTATGAAATTTAACCATACCCTGATGGCCAAAAAGGGATACCACGATGACGCCAGCATTCAGGAGGCGCAAAAGCGCGCGGGGGTGAGCGTCACCGCGCCGGATGATGAGAGCATGGTGTCGATTAAACGCAGCCTGATCGTCGCGGAAAAAATGGGAATTCAGGGCACGCCCGCCACGCTTATCGGCGAAGGGCTGCTGCCCGGCTGGGTTCCTTTTGAACAGTTCGACGAAATGGTCAGTGACGCACTGAAAAACCGCTAACCTGAAGGGGGCGGAATGCCCCCGACAAACCGGAGAGGGAAATGAAAAAATTACTGTTACTTTCGGCGCTGGTGACCTCAGGGCTGGCCCAGGCCGCTGATGCCATACCGGATGTGGTGAAGCAGTTCAGCGAGCAGCAGCAGATCAAAATCATTAAGAAACTGGATGCCCCCGGCGGCGCACCGGCCTGGCTGGGGCAATATCAGGACATGGGCGTGACGCTGTTTTTAACGCCGGACGGCAAGCACGTTATTTCGGGCTATCTGTACGATGACAAAGGAAAAAACCTCAGCGAAGGCTATTTCCAGAAAGAGATCTACGCTCCGATGGGGCGCGAGATGTGGAAGAACCTCAACGCGGCGCATCCCCTGAAGGAAGGGGCAGATAACGCCCCGCGTAAGGTCTTCGTCTTCGCCGATCCGTTCTGCCCATACTGCAAGCAGTTCTGGGCCGAAGCGCAGCCGTGGGTGAAGGCAGGCAAGGTTCAGCTCAACACGCTGCTGGTGGCGTTTCTTAACCCCAACAGCGGGCGTAACGCCTCTGCGATCCTGAATGCGAAAGATCCGGTTTCGGCCTGGCGCGAATACGAGCTTTCCGGTGGGAAAAAATTGCCAAAACCTGAAGGGGACGCTTCCCGCGAAACGGTAGCGATCCTGCAGAAACACCAGGCGCTGATGGACAGCCTGGGCGCAAACGCCACGCCGGCCATTTACTATCTGAATGCGGAAAATGAGCTGCAGCAGGTAGTGGGGATGCCGGATGCGCGGCAGCTTGAGGCGATGTTCGGGCCGAAGCCGTAAAAACACAGGCAGAAACGGCCGTTTCTGCCTGGTCGTCACTCAGCTACCCCAGCGTCCACGGAGGTAGTTTACCGCCTGCTGCGTCTGCGGCTGGTTCAGGTAATCTTCGCGGAACAGGATAGTGCCGTTGACGTTGGGCAGCGAATCGTTGAGATCGAGCTGCTTTTTCAGCTCCGGCACGCCGCCCTGTACCGTCCAGTCCGGCTCATTCTTCGACGGTTCGCCCACCTTGTAGAACGCAATGCCGATATACAGGCGGGTGTGGGTCGGCTTGACGACGTCGGCCCACCATTTGGTCAGCACGTCGTAGCGCGCGGCATCACGGGCGAAGGGCCAGTATATCTGCGGGGCAATGTAGTCCAGCAGGCCCTGCTGCACCCACTGACGCGTATCGGCGTAGGATTCATCGTAGGCCGCGGCGCCGCGCGTGTCCGAACCCGCCGGGTCAAAGGAGCGGTTTCGCCACACGCCCGCCGGGCTGACGCCAAACTCCACGTTGGGCCTGGTCTGCTTTATCACGCGGGAGACCTGTACGATCAGCTGCTGCGTATTGTGTCTGCGCCAGTCGGCTTTTGAGGTAAATCCCTGGCCGTACTGCCGCCAGGTTTGCGCGTCGTTGAGCGCGGATCCCGGCGACTCGGCGTAAAAGTAATCATCAAACTGCACGCCGTCTACCGGGTAGTTCGCCACCACTTCGGTCACCACTTTGGTTATCCAGTCACGCACTTCGGGAATGCCCGGGTCGAGAACAAAACGATCGCCGGAGATGCGTACCCATTCCGGGTGCTGAACATAGACGCTGGACGGGGTCAGATATGAAGTCCGGTTCAGGGCGGCGATGGTTGAGGGCTTAGTATTGGTCGACACGCGGTAAGGGTTGAACCAGGCATGAACCTTCATGCCGCGCTTGTGCGCTTCATCCAGCATAAACTGCAGCGGGTCGTAACCCGGATATTCGCCGATGTTGCCTGTCAGCATATCTGACCACGGTAGAATTTTTGATGACCAGAGCGCGGTGCTGTCCGGCTTCACCTGGAAAAATACCGTATTGATGCCGAGGCGCTTAAGGTTGTCGAGCTTGCCGATCAGCGCCTGCTTTTGCATGGTGATGCGCTGGTCGGCGCTGCGGCCATTCACCGAGGCCACCGGCGGCCAGTCGAGACGAGAGACGGTCGCCAGCCAGACCCCGCGCATCGGCTCGTTTGCCTGCTGCGTCGGTTTGCTGGCGGTGGGAAGAGGGGTAACCAGTGATTTAGGTGGTTTTGAGGAGCAGCTTACAAGTAAAAGCGCGCAGGCAGCCAGCGCACCGATCCGTTTTACGTGTCGCGTCATTTGCGTATTAGCTCTTGATAATCCGACTGTTAGCCCAGGGATTAAAGGCGGGCGCCGCCTGTTCTGCGCTTTCCTCATCGTTGAGGGAATCCAGATACAGGGCTTCAACTTCCGCGCGCGCCCACGGGGTGCGGCGCAGGAATTTCAGGCTCGATTTAACGCTGGGATCTTTTCTGAAACAGTTAATTTTGATGCGGTCGCCCAATTCGCTCCAGCCATACTTCGCCACCAGGGCGTTGACCATCATCTCCAGCGTTACGCCATGTAAAGGATCTTTGGAAATGTGTGCAGTCATAGGCGTCCGGATGTCTCGATTTTTTGGGGATTGGGTTAAACGCTGAAAGGGTACAAGAAAGCAGGGGAAGCGGCAATTTTCCTTTTCCCCTCGCTCACTTTATGACGGACTCCGTGCGCTGATTTTCACCGACAATTTTTCCCGCGCTGTTTTCAATCGTAAACCGAATCGACACGTCGTCCTGGCCCACGGGCGTAGCCGTCAGCGTTTTGACCATCGTTCCCGAGTCTGCTGCGATCGTCATCGTCGTTGTGCCTTTAGCCAGCACCTTGTCGCGCTGCGTGATACGCCAGGTCAGGCGGCATTCGCTGCACGGTTTCCAGGTGTCGTTGATGGCCCAGAGGCGCACGGTCGCCGCCGCGCCGGATTGCCACTGCGCGGTGACCGGTTCGATGGACGGCAAAACAGGCTGGTACGCGCGCTGGAGCGCGTAAAACCCGGCTTTAGGTTTACGCAGATAGTCCACTACGCCCCAGTTGATGGAGGGCCAGGTTTCCACAAACATAAAGTGGAACAGGGCCGTCACCGGCTGGTATCGCTGTCGGCGATAGCTTTCGGCCGCCGTGGCCACCAGCTGAGACTGGTACGCCTGGGTATTGCGAATCATCGCCTGAATATTCTTCCCGCGCGAAATACCGGCGAACTTAAAGGTCTGGAAGGGCTGAAAATTATGGTATTTCCAGACGGTCCAGCCGGGATCGTCGGCGGCGGTCGTTTTTGGCCAGAGTGACGCCGCCGGGATGATGGTTTTTAGCGTTGACAGGCGGGGAAGCGCCTGCGCGCCGAACTCGGTAATGATCCCCGTTTTGGCTGGGGCAAGCAGGTCGCGCACGGTGCCGAAGTACCAGCCCGCCCAGTAATGCTCCTCAACGGCGGAGAAGCGGTGCACGATGCGGGAGGTATCTTCGGCAAGCGTATCCGCCACCTTTTGCGTGAGCTCGCGATTCAGATCTTTATTCCAGTCCGGGAAGCGTTTTTCCATCCACGGCGAATTCCACGGCGGTTCGTTATGCCCGCCCCAGACGATGATGGCAGGCGAATTGCCAAACTGTTCGATCATCTCCCGCGTCTGTCGAACCGCATTTTCCGTGAAAGCCGCACTGTTGTTGTAGCCCCACTGCAGCGGAACATCCTGCCAGATCATCATGCCCATCTCATCGGCCACGTCATACAACGCACGTCCGGCAACGTGTCCGTGCACGCGTATGGCGTTGGCGTTCATGGCTTCCACCAGACGAAGGTCGCGTCGGTATTTTTTCCGCGTCATGGTGCCGAGCCAGGGGGAACCGATGTAATTACTGCCCTTAATAAAAAGACGCCTGTCGTTTATGAGCCAGCCCTTATTGTCGGGCTGCTCGACGATTTTGCGCAGCCCGGTGCGGGTTACCGCCGTGTCCATTAAGCCGTTTGCATCTCGCAACGCCACGCGAACGGTATACAGGTGGGGTTTCCCCGTGCCGATCGGCCACCACAGCTTTGCCTTCGGCATGGGCAGCGTCACCTGCACGGAATGGGCACCGCTTTCGAGAGTAACCGGAAAGTCAGCCTGATAGAGCCTGCCGCTGAAGTTGGCGGGTGTGGCGGTGAGCCGCACGGTCGCCGGGCCCTGATCGAGCGCGCGATAGCGAATCTCCGCTTTTAGCGTCGGGCGAGTCAGCCCCTGTGACCAGTCGGGCCGCAGGATGGTCTCATCAAGGGTGGCGCCCCGGCTAAGGTGCAGCCGGACCGGTGCCCAGATGCCGCCCGAGTTAGCGTCCTGTCCTTCCGGCGACCAGGCGCCACCGGGACGCGTGTCATGCTGATTCAGAACCCCCTTCATGACCGTTTTATGCAAAGGCCAGATCTTGTGCGGATCTTCGTAGGGGCTGTCTACCCTGACGATGAGCCGATTGTGACGTTGTAACGCCGGGCTGGCGTCCAGCGAAAAGCGCTGAAAGTAGCCCTCATGCTTGCCCAGCGGCTGGCCGTTCAGGGTCACCTCTGCCAGGTAATCGACGCCGTCAAACACCAGGGTACTCATCACGTCGGGGGGCTGCACGGGCAGGGTAAACGCGTGCTTGTACCACAGCGCACCCTGATGATCGTACCCGGCGCTGTACCAGTTGGCAGGAACCTGAAGCGGATGCCAGCCTGATGCGGCAGGATGTGCGCTGTCATTGGCATCCTGAACCTGCCATTCTCCGGCCAGAGACCAACTGACCGGCGCAGAATTCGCCACCGCGTGGGTGGTCAACAGGGCAACGAGCAGCGTGCAGTTGCGAGCGTTCATTTGTTTACCCCGCGCGCGTTGAGCCACGCCATCAGGCGCAGCGATTCCTGGCGAAGATTTTCTTTCAGGGCCGCAAGCTGGCGCCCATCCAGCGTATGCGCGTCGCTTTCCAGCACCTGCAGCTGCTGTGCGAGCGTGCTGAAGTCCAGGGTGACGGCTTCTCCGCGCAGCTTGTGGGCCGCGCGTCGCAGCGCCTCGCGGTCGTTGCTGTCGATCGCCTGGGTAATGGTTTTGATTGCTTCATTTAGCCCTTCGCCAAACAGGGCCAGCAGCTCCTGTACCAGGGTGGGATCGTCAGCGCACTGCTTCAGCAGGCGTGCTTCATCCGGAAAACCGGAGGCGTCTTCGTGGTGCTGGAGCACGCGGGCAATCTCTTCAGCGAGACGCTCCTGGCTGATGGGTTTGGCAATGTAGCCGTCGAACCCCATGTTCAGGCAGCGCTCTTTATCCCCCTGCATGGCGTGTGCGGTCATGGCGACGGTGGGTTGAGGCGGTCCGGGCCGAGACTGCTCTTCTTCACGAAGCAGGCGAATGGCGGTCTCACCGTCCATCTCTGGCATCTGAAGGTCGATCAGTAAAACGTCCCACGTATCCGCGCGCCAGCGTTCAAGCAGCGCGACGCCATTGTCGACGATCTGACAGCTATGGCCGAGCCGCTCGAGCAGGCGCGCGGCGACCTTCTGGTTGACCAGATTATCTTCAGCCAGCAGGATCCGCAGTCCCGTGGCTGCAGGCGAGGCGACAGGCGCGGGCGTGCTTTCACCCACGGGTGCTGGCGAACGTTCAAACGCGGCGGCAATCGCCTGATGTAATTCATCCTGGGCGATAGGCTTATGCAGATAGTTCTTGATTCCGATCCGCTTCAGCATATTGATATCAAAATGTCGGCTCATGGAGCTCAGCATGATGATATGGCTTTCAGCAACCTGTGGCAGAACCGAAAGCTCAAGGGCCAGAGACACGCCGTCCATATCCGGCATCTGTGCGTCCAGCAGGATCAGGGGCCACGCCGTTCCCGTTCTAACCCGATCAATGGCCTCGCTGGCGTTGTTAACGCAGGTGGGTTTCAGTCCCATCTGGCTGAGCATCGCGGCCAGCAGCCGCAGGTTGGTCGCGTTATCATCAACCACCAGTACGGGTTCACCGTTAAAGTGCTGGCTATGTGGGCGCTCTCCGGGCGCAAGGGTCTGCGCCGCCAGGGGCAGCGAGAACGAAAATTCGCTGCCTTTTCCCGGCTCGCTGGAGACCGTTAATTCGCCCCCCATGGCCGCAACCAGTCTTGCCGAGATGGTTAGCCCGAGCCCCGTACCGCCATAGCGGCGGGTGGTTGAGTTATCCGCCTGGCTGAAGGCTTCAAAAATAGCCTTCTGCTTATCTGCCGGTATGCCAATGCCGCTGTCGCGCACGCGAAAACGCCATCGATTCGCGCTATCGCCGGGCTCAACCACCAGGATCACTTCTCCCTGATGGGTAAATTTCAGCGCGTTGCCCAGCAAATTGGTCAGGATTTGCCGCAGCCGCGCGCCGTCAACCAGCAGCACGTCGGGAACGTCGGGCGCAATATCAACCAGCAGCTCGATGCCTTTTTCGCTCGCCCCCGGCATGTGCGGGCGAATGAGCGACTGAATAAAGGGGCGGACAGGTACGGGTTCCGTCTCCAGCTCCACTTTGCCGGCTTCAATTCGGGAAAAGTCGAGAATATCGTTGATGATATGCAGAAGCGACTGGGCGGAGCTCATCACCAGGGTCAGATAGTCACGCTGATCGGCACTCAGAGACGTATCCAGGCACAGCTGGGTCATGCCAATAATGCCGTTCATCGGGGTACGAATTTCATGGCTCATATTCGCCAGAAACGCGCTTTTTGCCTCATTGGCTTTTTGTGCCTCAATGGCCGAGGCGAACGCCTGAATTTCAGCCTCTTTGCGCCGCGTAATATCCTGCAGCGTGCCAATAACGCGCTCTGCGTTTCCCTCAATGGAGAGCGTAACCACCTGGCCGGACAGCAGCATCCAGCGCAGCCCTTCGGTAGGGTGATGCACGCGAATTTCACATTCAAAGACCGGACGATGATCCTGCTTCGAAGCGTGCAGCGCCTTGCGTAGCGCTGCGCGATCGTCCTCGTGGACCTGATTGAGGAGAAAACGCACCGGATATCGCCACTGTGTGCGCGACTGGCCCAGCATGGCAAGCAGGGTATCGTTGACCTGGAGCGTGTCGCCGGAAACCTGCCAGTCCCAGATCCCGATATGAATGGATTCCGCCGTCAGCAGAAAGTCGTCATGCAGCTGGTGGCGCGCGCGCTGCGCTTCATCCAGCTCCGTAACATCGCTGTGCAGGCTGACAATACCGCCGTCCGCAAGCCGCTGATGCTGGACGAAGATCCGCCGCTGGCCCGCCTGGCGCACCTCGCAGTGTTTATCCTGCCGACAGTTGCGCACGATCGACTCGCGCAGCGTCTGGCGCAGGCCGGGGTCGACGTTGTAAACGGCGTCGATAAAGCGTTCCGCCAGCGCCTCAAGTGTCGTTCCCACCGTCAGCCACGGGGTTATGACCGGATAAAACAGGGCAACGTTGTGATTCCAGGCCTGCAGGCGTTCCTCGCGGTCATAAATCATGACGGCGGCCGGCAGCGCGTTAAGATCGTACGTGAATGAACTCATCGTGATTCCCCCTACGCGCGGTAGTGCAGTTCTGCCTGTCGGCGAAGGTATTCCAGCCCGGGCGCGATCGCCATGGCCCAGGCGGTGAGGATCTCATCGTCGCACTGCGGATCGCTCAGGCTCACCGCGTTCAACATCGCTTCGCGCCAAAGGGCAAAAAACCGCGGGGGAAGGTGGAGGCCGTCGTCGCTTTGCTCCCGCGCCAGGCGCTCGAGAAAATCAGGGACGATCAGGGCGCCGTCGACCGCAAGCATGGCGAAGAAGCTTTTAAACAGGGTCTGCTGGCCCTCCCGATCCGGCAGACGAGAAAAATGCGCCTCGGTTTCGGGTGACATATGGACGAAGGCGTCATAGAACGTCTGAAAAAACGCGGTTTTTTCATTATTCGGAAAGACGCGGTTCAGGCTGGATTCAAACAGATCGCGATAGAACTTCACGGCGTCCTCCTTATGGTGCTTTCGCCCGGCAGACAGTGCCCGATGGGCGTGTATTGCTCCGCCAGACGGCGTGAGAAGTAGCTCTCTTTCTTCGACCGACGCACGTCAAACAGAGGCCCGGCGTTGTGTTTAAAGAAAAGGGCTTCCAGCACCGTGGCGTTGGTCGAGAGGGTTAAGGCAGCGTTGGTATCGCCCGTGGCTTCCTGACGGCCTTCATACCAGCCTTTCTGCGGATCGTTAAGGTGTTTGGTGACCGTCATCAGCACGTCGGTGTACGGGGTATCCCACAGCGCCCACAGGGCAAAAACCGCTTTAGTCGATACCTGTGCGAAACGGGTGTAGTCCCGGCCATCGTCTCCGACAGAGTTCCAGGCATAGCCATTTCCCCAGACGGTATCCTGGATATGCCAGGGCGCCTGAGAGAGCGTGAAATCTGCCCTGGCCGTCAGGATTTTATCGGTCTCCCAGCGGGTCTTCTGGCTTAGCCAGACGTTTTCGGCCTGCTTGCGCAGACGCTGTTGCAGATCGGCCGCAACGCCTTCTGGCTCCCAGCCAAACTCCAGGCCCGGCAGCATATAGGGAAGGGTGGTAATCAGAGAGGGCTGCCACGTGGTGCGCGGATCGCGGGCATCGACATCCAGACGCCGCTGGGCGATGATGACGTGGTGCGCCGGGGGCGTAAATGCTTTATCCGGGGAAAATCCCCACAGCTGAAACGCCGTCGCGGCATATTCACTTTCGCCCAGCCGCAGTTCCTCCCGCACGACCGGCTGACCGTTTTGCAGGGAAGAGGACCACAGTTCGCCTTCGCTATCGATGACCGGGCAGAAATTCCAGCGCAGGATAATTTTATCCAGGTATTCGCTGTACTGCGGCTCCCGCTCTGCGGTAAGGCGCAGGGCGAGCATCAGACGCGCCATGTCGCGCGCGGACCAGCCGTTTTTGCTGGGCTTGCCGCTAAAGTCGACTGGCGTCGCCGTCTGGCTGGAATAGAGTCGACCCGGCGTTCGGGCATCGGTCAGCATCAGGCGGTTAAGGGTGCCCATGAGACGGGTTAAGCGAGCGTCATACTCGGCGTCCTCAATCAGCCCCAGCTCTTTTGCCGCCAGCAGGGCGATAAGCGTATCGCCCATTTGCCAGAGCGTGACGCGGGGCTGTTTGTCGCTCCCGTTGACCAGACCCGTTTGCGGCTGGGTATTATTGACGAAATAGCGCCAGGCGATCGTCGCCCACGTCTGCTCTTCCGGCGTCAGGGCGGCGATACGCGCGCTGGAGTGCCAGCCGCCGTGGATTAGCCAGCGCCAGCCTGCGCCCTGATGGCCAAACAGGGCAAAGATGACCCCGCCTGCAAGGAGTAATCCCGCGAGCCCTCTGGCTAAGGTTTTAAGCATTGCGCAGTCACCGGAGGCAGTTTAACGGGCTCGTCCACGCTGCATGACGCGCACTGACAGGCCTGACAGGCGGGTTTGGTACGCAGCGTGACGCCGGTCCGGTCGCACCAGCTTTTTATGGCCGGTGTGCTGCTAAGGAACGGACGGCTGCGCAGCGCGTTGTTCTCTTCAAACTGATCGAGCAGTTTGCGATCCCACAGCGAGGGGGCAAAATCCTTGCTCTTTGGGTTGTCGGTGTTGAAGGCCAGCAGTTTTCCCTCTTTCTTGAACAGCAGGGCTTCCAGCATGATGCCGTTATTGTTCGCGGTGAACTCTTTGATCGGGCCGTCACCGTTTTCATACAGCCCTTCGTAGTAGCCTTTTCCCTCTTCGTTGGCATTCTCAATGGTATTCAGCAGGCGGTCGGTATAGGGGGAGTTCCACAGCACCCACATGCCCAGCGCCGCCTTCAGCGATATTGCGGCAGCGTTGGGGACGAACTGGCCTTTATCGGTAATGGTGTTCCAGTTGTATCCGTCGCTGAAGACGGTGTCATAGACGAAGTAAGGAGCCTTATCGAGCTGGTGCTCGGAGCGCGCGGTGAGGACGCCGGTAATGGTATAGCGATTCTCCTGAGCCTGATAAACGCGGTCAGCAAAGTTTTTCATCCACGTCAGGGAGTAGTCGCGCGGGGCGTTATCCCGGTCGGTCGGTTTATCAAAGCCGAACTCCAGCCCGTAGAGCAGGTAGGATTCCGTCACCACGTAGTTATGCTGCGACGTGTTGCGCGGGTCGCGCGTATCGTACGGGACCAGCACGCAGTAGATTTCGGCCAGCTCATAAGGCTGCGGACGGCTGGCTTTACAGGTATTAAACCCCCAAAGCTGGAACCCGGCCGCGCCGTACTCTTCATAGCCCAGCCGACCTTCCTGAACGTACTTCGGCTGGCCGTTCTCGAGATAGGCCCCGTACAGCGTGCCGCATGGGTCGATCGCGTGGCTGAAATCCCAGCCGAGCACCACGTTATCAATGCTGTTGCCGTATTCCGGATAGCGCTCTTTGACGATTTTCAGCCAGACCAGCATTCGCCCGATATCCAGCGCCGAGAAGCCAATTTCGCCGGGCTTGTTGGTGTAGTCCACCTTCTGGGCGCTGATGGTGTTATAGGCCTTGTTGGGCAGCTCGTTGCGGAACAGTACCAGGGTGTTTAACGTGGCGAGAAATTTCAGCATCCGGCGGTCAAATTCCGCTTTATCAATGATCCCGAGCTCGCGCGCCGCCGTCAGGGCGGCCAGATAGGAGGCGCTGTCCCACATGGTGGTGGAGGGAAATTTGTTGACCGCATTCACCAGGCCCGTCGTGGGCTGATAGTTGGTGACGAAATACTGCCAGGCGTTTTTCGCGATGGTCATCTCTCGGACCGTCAGCTCGCCGCTGCGCGGGGAGTAACCTGATGCAGGAAGCTCGGTGTCCGCACGCACGGTCGATAACGCCAGCCAGCAGATCGTTATTCCCGTGAGCAGGTGGAAAAGGATCGGGGATCGTGGCTTCATGGCGTTGCTCCTGCTGAGGGGGAAGTGTAGAGGCAGGCCAGACAGAGCATCTGACCATGCGCGATGTAAGACAGACTTTCCAGCACAATGGCATTGGTATCGGCGTCCACGACGGCATTGACGCTGTTGTTAAGATTTAATCCGCGCTGCCAGCCTTTACCCGGTACCTGAAGCGGCAGAACCTGCTGGCGCAGCGCTTCGCTCCAGCTGTTGCGGAACAGGGCATACCAGGCAAACGCGGTGCGGGTGGAGGTAATTGCCACTTTCTCCGGCACCTCGTCGCGCAGGTTGCGCGCCTGTACCGGCTGCCTGTTCGGCAGATCGTTGACGTAATCCGGCGCCGGTTCGGCGTAATCCGTGCTGACAGGCTGTTTTGGGCTGCGCAGGCTATGACGCCGCTGCTGGATCTGCATAATCCGCCACGCAATCTCAGCGCTCTGCGCGTCAAAGCCCAGCTCAAGGCCGGTTAACAGGTAGGGGAGACTGATCAGGGAGGTTTGCTTGCCCCAGGGCGTGCGTAGCCCTTCATCCGGCACCATCACGCCGTCCAGATCGATCATCTTTTGCCCTTCAGGCGGGTTGGTCACCGCGAGGCCTGCCGCGCTGTCAATCAGGCGCAGCGTATGGCTGGCATAGAGACGATAGCCAAAGCTGTCCCGCTGTTCGTCATCGGTCAGCGTCCAGTGATGGAGCGGCACGGCCGCCTGGCTTTGGACGTTATGTTCAATCAGAGCGCCGGTGTTCCAGAGGCTGAAGAGATCGTGGATAGCCGCCGCGTGCTGAGGATAGCGCCACAGGAGGGTCTGAAGCGCCGTCAGCAGGCGGCTCAGCCCAATTGCCGAGGCGTCGGGTTTGCCGAGGATTTTCAGGGTGTCGGCATGGTAATACGCGGCTGGGAGGCCTCGCTCGTTGAGCGGCAGCTGCCCCAGCGCGAACAGGGCCGTACCGATCCTCTCGTCGAACTCATCGGCGGAAATAATGTTGAGCTGCTCTGCGGCAGCGGTCGCCAACAGGTAGCTTCCCACGCTCCAGAGGCTCAGCCAGGGTTCACCGTCGCTGGCATTCACCAGCCCGTTTGGCTGGGTATTATTCACGTAGTATTGCCAGGCGACCCGCGCCCAGATGGCTTCGTCATAGGTCAGGGCGCGTTTCGCAGGCAGCGGCGGGAAGTCTTTGCTGAGCGCGATGCCGCCGCTGCTTTCCACGCGCGTGGGCATCTGTTTCTCCACCCAGACCACAATGGCAAAGCCGAGCAGGAACCCGAGCAAAATGGTGAGGTAGCTGCGCGCGGGCAGCAGGGCATCACGTATCCTCATTGGGTGACCTCATCCTCTTCGGCGGGCGTCCACATGGCCGCGAAAATCAGCGGCAGCATGGCGGCGATGTTCACCCCTCCCCAGAAAATATTGATGACGTAGCCGGAGGGGTCGTCCACCTGTCCACGCGCCACCTGAATACCGCCCCAGATAAGCCCTGCGAGGGTCAGCACCACAATGGCAATCTGCGGCTTCACCAGGTAGAGAAAACGGCCCGTCTGCCGCTCTTTTGGCGTGACGTGAAATTTGATCTGCTCGCCCCGCAGCACGGTATTGAGCGCGCGCAGGTTCATGGAAAAGAAGGAGAGGTAAGAGGCCCTGCCGTCCCAGGCCGAGATCCCCCATGTCCCGAACATAAACGCCAGTTCAGAGAAGATAAAAAAGGGGAGAAAGTGGAGATAGAACGGCGTCGACCATGCGGATACCGGCGGAATGCCGGTGAACAGATAGATAATGGGCGAAATCAAAAATACCGTGTTCCACACGCAGGCCATGTAAGACCAGAAGGTGGTGGCATACATCAGCGTCTGAGGGAGGGAAAGCCGGAAGCGGCGACGGCTGAAGATATTGTCATGGAACAAAATATCCAGCGAGCCGGCGGCGTATTTAAAGCGCTGGATCATCCAGGTCAGCATATCCTGCGGAGAGAGCATCTTCGACTCCACCCGCGGATGCATGACCGAGCGCCAGCGTCGCGCGGCGTCACCGTGCAGCAGCACCGAGGTGTAAATATCTTCGGAGACGTGAAATTTGTAGGGGGTGAGCTCGGTGTCAAACGCCACGTGCGGGCGCATCGCCTCCTGCAGCGCTTCGCGGGTTTCTTCATCGCGGATGTCGCGGGTGTGGCGATGGATCTCCTCTTCGACGGACCAGACGTAGCTTCTCAGCGCGGCCTGCATGACCGCCTCCCGCCGGTGGATGGAGGCCGCGCCGCAGCAGAAAGCCGCGTTAGCCCAGTTGCGCCGCCGCAGGATCACGTCATAGAACATGCGCGGATCGTTAAAAAACGGGTCGCGGCCTACGGTGACCGGGCCAACACACTTTTGAATCAGCCAGCCCAGACCATAGCCCACTTTTCCGGCTTTTCGCTGGCCCCAGCGTGAAAGATTTTCTCCTTCCGGAAGGTCAAAGAACCACTGCGGCGTCTGCACCCAGGCCACGTCCGGATCGCGAAAATAGCCCAGCGTATGGCTGAGCAGGGTGGGAAATACGCGGGTATCGGCGTCGCAGATAACAATGAAATCACCGTCGGTTTGCTCAAGACCGTTGCGCAGGTTGCCGGCCTTAAAGCCGATGTTGGTCTGGCGGCTGATATAGTTAATGCCTTCCTCGTCGCAGACGGCTTTCATCTCCGGGCGGCGGCCGTCATCAAGCACGTGGATCCGGTAGTCAATCGGGTACGGGTAGGCCATCTTCAGGGCGTCGCGAATGGACAGCCTGACCAGCTCGGTGTCTTCCGAGTAGGTGGCAATGAACAAATCCACTTTAACAGGACGGGGTTCTACGGCCTCTTCCGGAAACAGGCATTCGTTAATTTCGCCGGGGGGCGGACACTGGGGGGGATCCTGTTCTTTCCATAAGTTGATGGTAAACAGCACGGTCCCTATCCACGCCAGCGTTTCGGCGAGGACCAGCGGTATGGCATACCATAGTGCGTCAGTATTCAGGGAGGCGGTCCAGCGCCAGTAAATATAATTTGCACCCAGAATAAGTGCCGCGACCGCTAATACCTGCCAGGTCATCATGACCCAACGAGGTGTTGTTAACGGTTCCGGAGGACGACGATGTTCAAAACGGGAAAAATAAAAATCCATAGTTCCGGCGTTCCTGATTCCGTGAAAATGCAGACCCATTCTGCTGCGCAGACAGTTGCCCAAAAGCGAAAGAAAATAGCGAGTAAACAAGATTTAAGATAAGTGTAGAACGCCGAATAAAAGTGTCCAGCGTCGTTTTTATTAATATGAAGTGGTGGTTAATTTGGATTTAATTCTGCTTAATATGTTTCATCTGCCGGTGATAAATTGCAGTTACTATTCCTTTAGACTATCTACTTTATTTAGACCTTAATTTTCGTTTTCAGGCAAAGGACACCCTATGAGCCATGTTGCGCCGTCGGTTGCGCAAGAAGATGACGCTAAATCAATAACATGGAGGTATTCCGTTGCAGGTGCCCGTGACCTGAGAATTGACTTTATGCGCGGCATTGCCCTCGTCATGATGGTCGTGGCGCATACGGAGGTGATGTCGATATTTAATATATTCTCCTGGGAGCGTTTTGGGTTAACAACAGGTGCAGAAGGCTTTGTCATTCTCTCCGGGTTTATGCTGGGAATGCTGAATCGCGCGCGTCTGCAAAAAGTGGTTTTGCTTACGGTTTCCTGGGGCCTTTATCTCAGGGCATGGAAAATATATCGCGTAAATATCATTATCATAGTGTCGTTTATTCTGCTGGCCTATATCCCACATATTAACGTTTTCGAGGTCACCCATTTTACCGACCGATTTTCAGGTCAAAGCTGGTCGCTTTATCCTGTGACGCCGCAAATTAAAGAGACCTGGTTCAACATTATTCTCTATTTGCAGATCGGCCCCCACCAGACGCAAATTCTCGGACTGTATATCTTTTTGCTGCTACTCAGTCCGCTATTTTTAGGGATGCTGCAGAAAGGAAAAGTCTGGTGGCTGTTAGGGCTGTCGCTGCTGGTGTACAGCCTGTGGCAGCGGTGGCCGCTCCGGCTGACGCCGTCGGAATTCGAATTTGCCTTCCCGCTGCTCGCCTGGCAGTTCATCTTTGTGCTGGGCATGGCCAGCGGCTGGTATAAAGCCGAACTGCTCTCGTTCGCCCGGACGCCCCCGGGCAAAGGGGTGGTGGTGGCGCTGGTCATGGTGTCACTGGTGCTGGGATTTGTTGCCCAGAACCATACCAACCCGTTTATGCCGCCCGCGCTGCTGATGCACGTCATCCCGCCTGACAGCTTCAATTCGTTTTATCACACCTGGGCGGCGAAGAATGGGCTGGGCCCGGTGCGGGTATTGAACGATATCGCCCTGATGGTCACCGTCTACCTGGTGCTGACGTATTGCTGGACGCCGCTCAACCGCCTGCTGGGATGGTTCCTCATCCCGCTAGGGCAGCACTCGCTCTATACCTTTATTTTGCATGTTTACGTGGTGCTGCTGGTGAGTCAGTTCATCACCTTCGATTTATGGCGTCACGCCTGGATAGAGAACACGTTAGTGCATGCGGCGGCACTGGGTATTTTGTGGCTGATGGCAAAATACGACGTCGGCGCACGCTGGATACCTAACTAAGGATGGCGGTTATGCGCGAAAAATGGCTTCTGGCGGGCGTGCTGCTCGCCGCGATACCCGCCGCGGAGGCGGCGCAAAGCAGTGATAAAGAAACCCTGCGCGATAAGAACGGTGAACCCGTTCAGGCAGGCGTTTTTACCAGCCGTTGGGGGCGCCTGTTCTCGGGTAACGACAAGAAATTCTCAGGTGCGCTGAGCTTTAGCTCGGGACTGAAAGAGCAGTGGATGAGCATTCCTAACAGTTCAGACACCGCCACGGAAAAGAAAAAGATTAACCAGACGCTGAATCTCAGCCTTCAGTATTCCCCCTACAGCTTCTGGTTTGCCAACATTACGTCCCGACTGCCGGTCAGAGACACCAGCCGCTACACCGCCGATTTTCGCTACAGCTTCGGCTACGATGACTGGCACGCCAACACCGTGAGTCTGGTTTACAGCAACTACGGCGATAACCATTTCTGGACATCGGGCAGCCGACGACACACCTATTTCGAACAGGGCGCCTTCACTCTGGCCTATAAGTTTTCGCTACCGAAACCGGTTGAAAACACGCTCCTGATTAATAAAGGGGATTCCATCATTTGCCAGGTCGGGTACAGTTGGGTACCGCGCTACTACGACCTCAGCAGCGATGACATCCGCAAAAATAAAAACGTCATGCTCGGCGGCTGCGGCTACACCTTCAAACAACATTTCTTCGTTCGCGCGACGGCATTCTGGTTCCCGGACAGCAGCCAGCAGCAGCCCTGGAACGGCGATTACAGCTACAGCTTCGGTTATGCCGGCTATACGCCGGGTTCGTTCTCCATCCAGTACGCGAACTATGCAGGAACGCGCTATCCGGGGCACGGCGACGGGAATGCAAAATTCAGGGAAGGGACCTTGAGCCTCATCTGGTTCTTACCGCTTTAGGAGGGATGTATGTCGGCGCTGCACGTGTTAATCGTTGAAGATTCGCTGATTTATCGTCGGTTACTCTCCCGAATGCTCACCCAGTGGGGATATATCGTGAGCGAGGCGGAAAATGGTGTCGACGCGCTGGAAATCTTGTCCAGCCAGCCGGTCAGCATGGTGATAAGCGACTGGGAAATGCCGGAAATGGACGGACTGACGCTGTGTCAGACCATCCGCAACCGTCAGTTTGGCCGCTACGTGTATATCATCCTGTTGACGGCCCGCGAGAATGCCGGGGACGTGACGCAGGGGTTTGATGCCGGAGCGGATGATTTTTTGAGTAAGCCCGTTGAGCAGGCTGAACTGCGGGCGCGGCTCCATGCCGGGGTCCGTATTTTGACGCTGGAGGCGACCCTCGCGGCGCACAACAAGCGCCTGAGTGAAGCGTTGCATCAGATTGAAAAAGATCTGGAACTGGCTGCGCGAGTTCAGCACTCGGTGCTGCCTTCACGCCGCTTACGCTATGGCGACTACTTCTCCGACTGGCTTTTCCTGCCGTCAGCCTGGGTTTCGGGCGATGTGTTCAATATTTTCCCTCTGGATTCACATCTGGGATTCTATTGCGTTGATGTCTCGGGTCACGGCGTGGGGGCCGCGATGATGTCCCTCGCGGTGGCTCGCCAGTTTTTACATGGCCGGGTGGTGGATCGCTTTCTGTTTACCGAAGAGGGGGGGATTCAGTCACCTGCAGAGGTTGTCAGGATGTTGAACAGCCGCTTTTGCGGTGAAGAGAGCGACATCACCAGTTATTTCACGCTCATTTACGGCGTGATCGATCCAGAGACTGGTGAAGGGTGGCTGTGCCAGGCCGGGCATCCTACTCCCTTCATTGTGAATGCGGACAGCGCCGTCACGTCCGTGGGCGATGGCGGACCGCCGGTCGGGCTAATCCCGGATCTGAGCTGGGAAGACGTCGCGTTTACCCTCCATCCGGGGGATCGCTTATGCTTATTCAGTGACGGTATTACCGAGTGTGAGAACGTCAGCGGCGAGCAGTTTGGCCCGCTACGTCTCGAACGCTGGCTTCATGAGCATGCCCGGCTCCCCGTTGACCAGCTCCTGCCGCGGTTCGGTGACCACCTGACCGGCTGGCGCAATGCAAACCGTGATGAACCGATCGCCTTAACCGATGACGTGTCACTGCTCGTGATTGAGCGTCAGGGAGAACAGAATGATAATTAACACCGAACGATTACCGCATGCCAACATTCTCACGCCCGCGGTCCGACGGCTGGACGCCTCCGTTGCTGCGACGTTTAAAGCGTCCGTGACGGAGGAAATCGGCAGCGATCGTAAAGCCTTAATCGTCGACTTTAGCAAAGTGGATTTCATCGACAGCAGCGGGCTGGGGATGCTGGTGTCGTTGTTTAAGCTGATGAACGGGAAAGGCGACATGGCGCTGTGCTCTCTGAACCCCGGGATCATGAACATGTTCACCCTGACCCGAATGGATCGCATCTTCCGTATCTATCCGGATAAACATAGCGCGCTTGCGCAGCTGGGGCAGTAGATGCAGAGGCCAGAGCATGCTGAATTTCCGGCGGCGATCGCGTCCCTGACGCCGCTGTCCGACTGGCTGAGAGACAGGCTGAGCGCGCTTCCCGTCGATGACGAGTGGCGTTTCGCCTTCGATCTCGCCGTTTGTGAAGTGGCAACGAATATCATCCGCTACGCGCTTCATGAGGATAATTCGTGCGTCTTTAGCGTACAGTTCGCCATCCGCGGCAATGACGTCAGCCTTGTTTTTATCGACGCGGGTGACGCGTTCCCGCAGGAGCGTCTTGAGATCGCCCGGCGAGACCGTTTCTGCGAAATGTCGCCGCTGCTGGAGAGCGGCAGGGGGCTAATGCTCATATTGCTGAGCGTCGATCGTTTCACTGTTGAACGCGTGGCGGGTGAAAATATCGCCACGCTTGAAAAGAAAATACGCGTATGACATACGGGCCATACGCGCGTGATTTTATTTCTTATCGGCAAACAGCTCCGGCGCCCACGGACGTGGATCCACTTCCATAAACGGCGCGCGCTCGAAGCGGTCCTTCAGCGCCCACGGCACCGTGCAGTCGAAGATCGTCTTGCAGGAAATGCCGTTGCCGCGAATCGAGGTGCTGTAATCCGGCGACTGGGACGGATCCAGCTGGTGGCCGCGGATCCCCGGAATATTGGTGATGCTCACATCGCCCTGCATGCGCGTCGTCATCGCCCACAGGATGTCGTCGCTGTCGAAAATATCCACATCTTCGTCGACAAGAATAATGTTTTTCAGCTCCGAATAGGTGGCTAAGGCGATGAGCGCCGCCTGGCCCTGGCGTCCTTCGTCTGACGGCTGGCGTTTTTTCACCTGCAATATGCCGAGGAACTTACCGCCGCCCGCGGTATGGGCATAGACGTTTTGCAGGAAGCCCGGAATTGCCTCTTCAACGGCATTACGGATGCTGGCCTCGGTCGGCAGTCCGGCCAGCGTGGTATGTTCTTCCCCCGGTCCCACCAGCGTCTGCAGGATCGCGTGGTTGCGCATGGTCACGGCTTTCACTTTGATCACCGGCAGGGAGGGATTCGCCTCACCGCAATAGCCCGGGAACTCCGGCATCGCGTGGCCAGTGTTGGTATGCTGATCCTCTCTTACGCGCACGCCCGGAAGCAGTTCGCCTTCGATGATGATTTCCGCCCGTGCGATGGCTTTCTCTTTGACCGCAACGCCCTGCACCAGCTCGACCGGCTGCTGGCGCAGCGCCCCGGCGACGCCCAGCTCGTTGTAGCCAAACGGCGTGGTAGGGGCCTCAAAGCATGCGCCGATATAGATGGCGGGGTCGAGACCCATGTTGATCGTCACCGGCAGCGGTTTTCCGGCATCCTCCGCTTTTTTACGGAAGACTTCGATATGTCGCCCGGCGGCAAGGAACATGGAAAGCTCGTCGCGCTCCTGCACGCAGAGGCGGTGAATGGTGACATCCGTCAGCGAGCTGTCTTCCGGATCGCTTGCCAGCACCAGCCCCAGGCAGAAAAACGGACCGGCATCAATTGGCGTATTGGTCGGTGCCGGAAGCAACTTGCGAAGATCGAAGTCAGGATCGTCAGCATAGAAGACCTGTTCCTGGCAGGGGGCCTGCGAGGACGGAACGACAACCGGTGCGACCGGCTTTTTCACCGCATGGCCAACGTGTTTTGCCAGATCAGACGGTTCGCAGCCTAACAGCAGCGCCGCGCGCTCGCGGCTGGCGTGCATGCCCACCAGAATGCGGGAGCCCGGATAGCCCTTAACGCTGTTGAACATCATGGCCGGACCCGTGCGGGTCGGACGTTTGACCGTGCCGCCTGCGCCGATATGGCGATAGACACCCGCCAGTTCCGCGTTGGGATCGACCGGATGATCGGTTTCAATATACTGGCCTTCGTGGCGCTGCAGTAAGGCGATGGCGCTGCGGAGATCGTTGACTTGGTTTTCCATATTTTCCTCCCTCGGTTGAATACCTCCATTTTTATGGCAAAGACCAATAGCATCAATTTCATCATTTCTGTTAAATTGATAAGTAAATTTATATCAATAGAGGGAGACGTCTCGTGCAGTTTCGTCAGATGCGCCACTTCATTGTCGTTGCCGAAGAGCTCCACATGCACCGGGCCGCCGAGCATCTGAACATCGCCCAACCGGCGCTGAGCCAGCAGATAAAGGCGCTGGAAGAACGTTTAGGCGTCACGCTTTTCAGCCGGGCGAACCGCCGCTTAACCCTGACGCCCGCGGGCGAAGCGTTTCTGGTCAAAGCCCGGCTTGCCATCTCGTTGACCGAGCAGGCGGTGCTGGATGCCAGACAAACGGCACGGGGCGAGCAGGGGGAGTTAAACCTGGGGTGCGTGTCGAGTGCGATGTTTGACGGCAGGCTACCCGCCGCGCTGCGCCAGATGCACAGCCGCTGGCCGGCCATTACCATGTCCCTGATGACGGGAAATGTGCAGACGCTCTACGCCGCCGTGCAGAGCAACCAGCTGGACGTGGCCATCATCCGCGCGCCGCTGCCGTCGCTGCCTGACGATCTGCAAAGCCGGCCGTTCACCTCGGAGAAAACGGTGCTGGCGCTCTCTCGTCAGCATCCGCTCGCCGGATCGTCCGCGCTGACGCTTTCGTCGGTGAAAGACGAAAAATGGATCTCGCTGCGCGATCCGGAGGGAATGGGGCTGGAGCAGTACTTCTATGACGCCTGCAGCGGCGCGGGCTTTCAGCCGGACGTGGTGCAAAACGCGACCGACGTGCCCACGGTGATAAGCCTTGTTGCGGCCGGATTTGGGCTGGCGCTGCTGCCCGTGTCGGCAAAGGCAGTGAGCGTTGAGAATGTCGTCTACGTGGACATCCTCGACCGGCTGCGGGAGAGCGAACTCACCCTGGTTTGCCACCGGATTATTCGTTCAGAAGTGCTTAAAAAGTTTCTGGTCACGCTCGATCACACCTGACGTCCGGCGGCCCGCAGCAGCTGCCCGCGCAGCCAGGCGTTCGCCGGATCCTGGCTGTTTTTCGGGTGCCAGTACATGTTGATGGTAATCGGCTGGAGCGGCAGCGGCGGTGGGAAAATATCCAGTATGCTGGCAAACTGCTTCAGCATCCGTTCCGGCAGGGTACATACCAGGTCGGTACCGGCAACCAGCGCAGGCGCCATAGCGTAGCTCTGGGTGGACATGGCAACGTGTCGCTGATAGCCCAGCCCGGCGAGGGTTTGGTCGACAAATCCGGTAAAGGGATCTCCCGCCGACGACACCACCAGATGGGAAAGCGCGCAGTAGCTTTCCAAATCTAACGGACCTGTTCCACGCGGATGAGCTTTGCGCTGGGCAGTGGCAAACGCGTCGTCGAGAAGTTTGCGCCTCACCCATCCGTCATGGGCGCCCGCGCTCACGCCGATGTAGATATCCACATCACCGTTTTCCAGCTGCTGCGGCAGGTCTACCATCTCCGGCAGGGCGAAGCGCAGGCGGATGCCGGGGGCATCGGTACTCACCTGGTTAAGCAGCGCGGTGCCGAGCATCAGCGCCGGGTTTTCATGCAGCGCGATAACAAATGTCCGGCTGCTGGTTTGCGCCTCAAACGTGGTGGGAGCGAACATCGCGCGGATGCCGCGTAGCACGCTTTCAACCTGTGGCCTCAACGCCTCCGCTCTCGGTGTGGGTAACACCCCACGTCCATGTGGGGAGGGAATAAACAGCGGTTCGCCAAAGAGCGTGCGCAGACGCGCCAGTCGGGCAGAGAGCGCGGGCTGGCTGATGCCCAGCCGCGTGGCCGCATGAGTGATGTTCCTGTCCTGAAGCAGGGCGTCCAGCGCCAGGAGCAGGTCGATGTCCATGTCAGATATACGCGACATCACTCTACTTCGCGCCGCTGGCGTCCCGGTTGGTATAGGTAACAGGGACCCAGGCATAGCCGCCTTTCTCACCTTTCGTCACATAGCCGATGCCCGGGAAAGGCAGATGGGGCGCGGCAATAAGGTCTTTATTTTTCACAAAGTCAGCGAACGCATGCTCGCGTACGCTTGCCGCTTTGTTCTCATCTTCATCGTAGGTGATGGTCACCGCAGGCTGCGGGAACTGGACCGCCGCTGCGTGAATGATGTCGCCGACAAAGGTGATCTTCTCGCCTTTACTTGTCAGCGTGTAGAAGGCTGAACCCGGCGTGTGTCCGGGATGAACCGTGCCGGTCAGTCCCGGAAGAATCTCCGATGTGCCGCTAAACGGCACCACTTTACCCGCGTCAAGATAGGGTTTTAAGGTCTTCTGTGCGACATCGAAGTAGCTCTTGCCGTAGCCGGTTTTCTTCTGATTGTCGTCGTTAAAGAAAAAGTCGATGTCCGGTTTGCCAACGAAAACGCGCGCGTTGCTGAACACCACCTTGCCGTCTTTCACCAGGCCACCCGCGTGGTCGGAATGGGCGTGGGTCAGCAAGACTTCAGTAATGTCCTCGGGTTTGATTCCCTGGGTGGCGAGGCTCTCAATCAGACGTCCGCCGTTGCCAGGGCCAAAGAGCTGGCCCGAGCCGGTATCCACCAGGATTTTGTGTTCGGGCATCGCAATCAGGAAGGCGTTGATGGACACTTCCGCCGGGTTTGTCTGAAAGTTTTTCGCGAGCAGTGCATCAATGTTTTGCGGCGTTGTCCGGCGCAGCAGCTTGTGCAGATCCTGCGCAACGGTCCCGTCCGTAAACGACGTTACCAAAACGTCACCGACCTGCACGCTGTAACCGCCCGCTGGTTGTTTAACGACGTGCTGCGGCGTTTCGGCCGAGGCCTGCAGCGCAGGATAGAACAGCAATGAACTGGAAATCAGCGTGGAAAGAGCAAGTTTTTTCACGGTAAGCATACGAGTCTCCTTTGAAAGCGCTCATCTTACTGCTCCGTAAAATTATAAGAACCTGCTCAGAAATGATAGGACCTATAAACGAGATAAATAGCACAGCGCAACAGCCGGGTGGTGGTGAAGCCTTTCCCGGCCCGTAAAGCGTTATTTTTTCAGCGGTGCGTTCCAGCTATCCAGCGTGGCCCTGGACCAGGCACCATAAGCGGCATTAGGCAGCACAATCCAGTCGTTGCCGAAGTGTTCCGCGCTGGCCTCAACCAGTTCACGCTGCTGCTCGCTCGGTTTTTTGTTTTTGAACTGTACGGCGAAGTCCGGCAGGCTGTCGCCGAACAGCATCACGATCTGCTGCTTTTTGAGGATGCTCTGACGGCGCTCTTCCTTGCTGACCGTATCCAGCAGCACGCTTTCGTCAGACACCTGCGGCAGGCCGAGAGCGTTTAACGTCTTCAGCGTGTCGGCTTTGTTTTCCTGCATACGATCCGAAACATAATAGATCCTGACCTTGCTCTGATTCACATGGTCAAGAAACGCCTTCGCTCCCGGGATTAAGCCGGGCTTTCCCTGTTTTTCCCAGTCGCTCCAGGTATCCCATTTCGTATAGTCGTGACACTGCGCCATGTCGCGCACCAGCAGAGGGGTGTTATCCAGCACCGTTTCATCCAGGTCCATCACCACAGCGTAATTTTCAGGTGTTTTCAGATCTTTTAATTTTTCGTTGAAACGCTCGGTGGCAAACCGATACGTCTGCAGCTGAAGGGCCAGAATCTCAGCCGATTTCTGCTGATAGCGCAGCGCCATTTCGTACGCTTTGGGTTCACACAGCTCGCGCTCAGCGGCCGTCGCCGCTGCACTCAAAACGGGTAATGCCAGCAGTAATGCCTTAGCCATTGAATTCACACTTCTTTCCTCAACACCGTGGTTAAAATCCCGAAAGCGTAATGAAGTTCAATGACAGAAATATGAAGGCAGCGGCGCTACACCAGCATGTAATACCAGAACAGGGCGACCTCGTCTTTTTCCGGTAAGGCGTTGTAGAGATACCGATCGTACCCGCCCAGGGTGAACCCGTAGTTACGGTAAAACAGACAGGCGGAGACGTTCACATTTTGTGTTTCAAGGCGTAATCCCGGCGCGTTTACGCTGCGGGCCCACACGTGCGCGGCAGCCATTAATTTTTGCGCGGCGCCGGTTCTGCGTCTGGTGCGATCAACGGCAATATAATCCACTGAAATAAATTTATTCCAGCCGATTGACGCGGTAATAAATCCGGCTAATTCACCGTCATCGGTTTCCGCAACAAGAAATATGGCGTCCGGATTAACGCAATGGTTTTCAAGCGTTTGGATGTCGAGTTCGTAGGTTTTTATCCAGGGTTCGGCGACGGCTTCAATATGCAAATCACAATGGATAAAGGGCTCTCGCGCAATGTGGCTAATGGTGAAAGAAAAGTCACAACATTCAAGACGGACGAGGTCCGTATTTAATCCTTTTCGAATCTGCATAGTATTCCCGATAGTGAGTTATTTCATAAAGAATAGACGACGCGGTTAAATCCGCTGAGCTCACGCACTTGTGATCCTGAACTAAGCTTGTACTTCGTTCCGCGTAAAATGTGGGTCATTCGAGGACAATGAATGGAATTCAGGACATTTCAAAAGCAGTGGGGTGCTGAGTTTATTTCCGATGACGTGGTACGTTTTCGCGTCTGGGCAGAAGGACAGAAAGAACTTACGCTACGTCTGGCTGCCACCGACGTGCCGATGACGGCGGTGGGGCACGGCTGGTTCCAGGCAGACGTCCCCGGCGTCACGCACGGTGCAGAGTATCAGTTTGTCCTGCAGGACGGCATGACGGTACCCGACCCGGCATCGCGCGCGCAAAAGGGCGACGTTAACGGGCCATCGGTTGTTATCAATCCCCGACGCTATCAGCCGGTTAACCAGGACTGGGCAGGGCGGCCGTGGGAAGAGACGGTCATTTACGAGCTCCACGTCGGCACCTTTACCCCGGAGGGCACCTTCCGGGCGGCCATCGACAAGCTGCCCTATCTGGCGGAGCTCGGTATCACCCAGCTTGAAGTGATGCCCGTTTCCCAGTTTGGCGGAACCCGCGGCTGGGGCTACGACGGCGTGCTGCTGTATGCCCCGCACGCTGCCTACGGCACGCCGGAGGATTTTCACGCGTTTATCGACGCCGCGCACGGGCTGGGGCTTTCCGTGGTGCTGGATATCGTGCTCAACCACTTCGGCCCGGAGGGGAATTATCTCCCTCTGCTGTCGCCCGCGTTTTTTGATGCGGATCGAATGACGCCGTGGGGCAACGGCATCGCTTACGAGCGCGAGCCGGTGAGGCAGTACATCACCGACGCACCGCTCTACTGGCTGACGGAGTACCGTCTGGACGGCCTGCGCTTTGATGCCATCGACCAGATTAAAGACAGCTCCGGGACGCACATTCTGGAGGAGATTGCCGCGAAGATCCGCGAGGCGATCCCGCACCGTCACGTTCACCTGACCACGGAAGACAGCCGCAACGTGATTTTCCTGCATCCGCGCGATGAACAGGGCAACACGCCGCTGTTCACCGCCGAGTGGAATGATGACTTCCACAATGCTGCCCACGTGTTTGCCACCGGCGAAACGCACGCCTACTACCAGGATTTTGCGTGTGAGCCGGAGAAAAAGTTCGCCCGTGCGCTGGCGGAAGGGTTTGTCTACCAGGGCGAGATTTCGCTGCAAACCGGGGAATCTCGCGGGGTGGAGTGCCGTACCCAGCCGCCGCAGTTCTTCGTCGATTTCATTCAGAACCACGATCAGACCGGCAATCGCGCCCAGGGGGAGCGGCTCATCACCCTGGCGGGGGCCGACAGGACGCGGGTGCTGCTTGCCGCGCTGCTGCTCTCTCCCCATATCCCGCTGCTGTTTATGGGCGAGGAGTTCGGTGAAACGCATCCGTTCCTGTTCTTCACCGATTTTCACGGCGACCTGGCAAAAGCGGTGCGGGAAGGGCGCGCGAAAGAGTTTACCGGCCACGCCGGGCACGATGAAGCCGTCCCGGATCCGAACGACGTTAACACCTTCGTTCGCTCAAAACTCGACTGGCATAAGATTGCTACCGACGAAGGGAAAACGTGGCTGCGCTTCACCCGCCACCTGCTGACGTTGCGCCATCGCTATATCGTTCCGCTTCTGCATCAGGGCGGCATCGTTGAGGGCAAGGCGATCGAGACCGCGCCCGGCATGGTGGCGGTGAGCTGGCGCTTCCCGTCCGGGACGCTCTCTCTGGCGCTCAATATTGGCCCTAAGCCTGTCGACGTGCCCGCGCTCGCAGGGGAGACGCGCTTCGCCTGGCCGGAGGTAAACGACGTTTTGCCGCCGAACAGTATTGTCGTTCGCTTTGCTGATGGAGACGCATCGTTATGATCCCTTCCGCCACGTACCGTATTCAGTTCCGCAACGGCATGACGTTTGACCGCGCTGTCGAGCTGGTGCCGTATCTGAAAGACCTCGGCATCAGTCACCTCTACGCCTCGCCCGTGTTTACCGCCACAACGGGTTCCACCCACGGCTATGACGTGACCAACCCGAATGAAATTGACCCCGCGATTGGCGGTCGGGCAGGGTTTGACCGCATGGCCGCGGCGCTCAGGCAGGCTGGCATGGGGCTGATTCTGGATATTGTCCCGAACCATATGTCCACCTCGCTGGAAAATGCCTGGTGGCGGGACGTGATTGAATACGGCCAGCAGAGCCGCTATTTCCGCTATTTCGATATCGACGCGTCGCGCCCGCTTACGCTGCCGTTTCTCGGCGACACCTTTGAGGCGGAGCTGGAGAAGGGTGCCATTACGTTAAAACGTGACCCTGTCACGAATAAAGCCTCTCTGGTCTATTACGACACGGCGTACCCGCTTAATCCGGGCACGTACAGCGAGGATAAAAGCATCACCGAACTTCATGAGGCGCAGAGCTGGCGGCTGATGTCCTGGCGGGAAGCGCCGAAGCAGCTCTCGTGGCGGCGCTTCTTCGAGATCACCGGTCTTGTAGGCGTACGGGTTGAAGACGAGGCGGTCTTCGACGATACGCACCGTCTCATTCTTGAGCTGGTTCACGCGGGCGTGGTTGACGGCCTGCGCATTGACCATATTGACGGCCTGGCCGATCCGCTGGGTTATTTGCAGAAGCTGCGGCAGGCAGCCGGACCTGACTGTTACATCACGGTCGAAAAAATTCTCGCGAAGGGAGAGCAGCTCCCCACCGACTGGCCGGTTTCCGGCACCACCGGCTACGAGTTTATCGCCTCGCTGGCGGAGGTGCTGGTCGACGACGATAACCTCTCGCACCTGGAGACAATCCACGACGAGACGCTGGGCGTCTCGGTCGATCGCCACGCCGAACTGCGCGATGCCAAGGGTCTGATGACCGATCGTAATTTTGAGGGCGAGTTCACCACGCTGCTAAACCTTGCGGACGATCTGGCCCGCCGCAATGACGTTGCGCTGCTGCGCGAGGAGATCCGCCACGCGCTGCGCGAGCTGCTTATCGCCTTTCCGGTGTACCGCACCTACGGCACTCGCGAGGGATTAACCCCACCTGACGTGGCGCTGCTTAGCCGCGTGGTCGCCGGCGTAAATACGTCCGAAGCGGCCCTGAGCCTGATTGTCCGCATTCTTACCGGCGATCTGCCGGAAGATTGCCGCGACTGCGCCGCGCTTTTCAGAACCCGCTTCCAGCAGCTGACCGGGCCGCTGATGGCGAAGTCGGTGGAAGATACGCTGTTTTTTCGTCTGAACCTTGAGCTTGCGCTCAATGAAGTGGGCGCTGACCCGACACCGCGCGCGTTCTCGTTATCCCGCTTTCACCAGGAGATGCGCATTCGTCTCGCCCGTCAGCCCGACGCGCTGCTGGGCACCTCCACGCACGATACCAAGCGCGGAGAAGATGCCCGGGCGCGGCTCTACACCCTGACGGAGGCGCCGGAACGCTGGGGAGAAAATCTCGCCCGCTGGCGGCAGATGAACCAGACCCAGGTGCGTTTTCTCAACGACGGCACCGCGCCGAACGCCGCCGATACCTGGATGATCTATCAGGCGCTGGCGGGCGTCTGGCCCGCCACGCTGTCGCCTGACGATGCCGAAGGGCTTGCATCGCTGGAGACGCGTTTCCTCGGCTTCCTTGAGAAAGCGCTTCGCGAGGCGAAGCAGCGCACCGACTGGATCGACAGCAACGAGAGCTATGAGAGCGTGGTGCTGAGCTATGCGCGGCATCTGCTTTCCCCGGATAACGCCCCGTTCCTGCACGATTTCAGCGAGGCGATGCAGCCCTTTATCCGCGCCGGGCTGATGAACAGCCTCAGCCAGACGGTCATCAAGCTGACGGCGCCCGGCGTGCCGGATATCTATCAGGGCAGCGAGGCGCTCAACTTTAGCCTCGTCGACCCGGATAACCGGCGGGAGCCGGACTTCAACGCGCTGGTGCAAAACCTCAGCGCGGCGGATGCTTCAGTGTTTGAACACCCGGCGTGCTGGCGGGACGGCAGGGTAAAGCAGTTTGTCACCGCCACGCTGCTGCGGCTTCGACCACATTACGACGCGCTTTTCCGCTACGGCGACTGGCTGCCGCTCAAGGTTTCCGGTGAGCGCGAGGAGAACCTGATTGTCTATGCGCGCGTTAAAGACGAGGAGGCGCTGATCGTTGCCGTGCCGCGTCTGGTTTTTGGCATCACCGATAATCATCAGCTGTGGGTCAATACCACGGTAGCGATACCCGACGAACTGGCCGGGAAGCGCTATCGGGATCTGTTCAGCGGTGAAAGCCGCATTCTGCAAGAGACGCTGGATTTAACGTCAGAAAAGGGATGTGTACTGGTTCTGCTTACCTGCGAATAATCGTGGAGAACGAAAATGGCAAAGGAAACTACGTTTGAAATTCGGGCCGGTCATGGCCAGCAGTTGGGGGCGAATTATGACGGGAAGGGCGTTAACTTCGCGCTGTTCTCCGCGCACGCGGAGCGGGTGGAGCTCTGTCTGTTTGACCCGTCCGGGAAAACAGAAATCGCCCGGCTGGAGCTGCCGGAGTATACCCATGAGGTATGGCACGGCTATGTGCCTGACCTGAAACCCGGTGCGCTGTACGGCTATCGCGTCTACGGCCCCTACGATCCGGAAAACGGTCACCGCTTTAACCCGCATAAGCTGCTTATTGACCCGTATGCCCGTGAACTGGTGGGCGATATCGACTGGAACGACGCCCATTTCGGTTATGAGCTGGGGCATGACGAACTGGATCTTAGCTTCGATACGCGGGACAGCGCGCCGTTCACGCCGAAATGCAAGGTTATCGATCCGAACGCTTTCGACTGGCAGGACAACAACCGGCCAAACGTGCCCTGGCCACATACCGTCGTCTATGAGAGCCACGTGAAGGGCTTTACCCAGATGAACCCGGACATCCCGCCCGAGCTGCGCGGGACGTTCGAGGGGATGGGACATAAAGCCTCGGTCGACTACATCAAGAGTCTGGGCATTACCTCGGTGGAGCTGCTGCCCGTTCACTGGTTCCCGGACGACCAGCATCTGCTCGACCGTGGCCTGAAGAACTTCTGGGGCTATAACACGCTCGGCTTTTTTGCTCCGGCGTCGCGCTACTATGGCCCGGCGGGGATCCAGGGCTTTCGCGACATGGTGCGCGCCTATCATGACGCGGGCATCGAGGTGATTCTGGACGTGGTCTACAACCACACGGCGGAAGGTAACGAGCTGGGGCCAACGCTTTCATTCAAGGGCATTGATAACTACAGCTACTACCGCACGCTGCCGGACCAGCACCGGTATTACATTAACGACACCGGGACGGGGAACACGGTGAATACCTCCCACCCGCGCGTGCTGCAGATGGTGATGGATTCCTTGCGCTACTGGGCCGAATCCATGCACATTGACGGTTTTCGTTTCGACCTGGGGACGATTCTGGGCCGCGAGCCTGAGGGGTTCGATCCGCGCGGGGGCTTTTTCGACGCCGTTACCCAGGATCCGGTGCTCTCTAAGCTCAAGCTGATTGGCGAGCCCTGGGATATTGGCCCCGGCGGCTATCAGGTCGGTGGCTTCCCGCCAGGCTGGGGAGAGTGGAACGACAAATACCGCGATACCGTGCGCGAGTACTGGAAGGGGGACAACGTCTCGACGGACTTTGCCGCGCGTCTGCTGGGCTCCGGGGATCTGTACGACCTGCGCGGGCGTCGCCCGTGGGCCAGCGTCAACTTTATCACCGCCCACGACGGCTTTACGCTGAATGACCTGGTGTCGTACAACGAGAAGCACAACGTCGACAACGGTGAGGACAATAACGACGGGCATAACGATAACCGGTCGTACAACTATGGCGAAGAAGGGCCGACGGAGAACCCGGACATTATCGCCACCCGCGAACGGCAGAAGCGTAATTTCCTGACCACGCTGCTTTTCTCCCACGGTACGCCGATGCTGCTGGCGGGGGACGAGTTTGGCCGCACGCAGAAGGGCAACAACAACGGCTACTGCCAGGACAGCGAGATCTCATGGATCGACTGGAAGGGGCTGTCTGAAAACGACGCGGCGCTGCGCGAGTTCACCCGCCGGCTCATTGCCCTGCGCGCGCAGCAGCCGCTGCTGCGTCGTGAGAGCTGGCGCGATGGGCTGGAGATCCGCTGGTTCAATGCCGGAGGCGGTCCGCAGCAGGCCGAGCAGTGGGATGAAGGCTCAACGCTCGGGGTCTCCATCAGCAGGCCGGATCTTCAGCAGGAGGACGGCATCTGGCACGACGTGCTGATGCTGTTCAATCCGTTTGAAGGCACCGTGCCGTTCCAGATCCCGCAGTTTGGCGAAGGGGGATGGGTGCTGGAGTTTTCTACGGCGGATGACGCTGCCGCCGGGACAGCGTTCACCGAAACCGTAGAGTACGAACTGGCCGGACGCAGCATTACCCTGTTCAGACGTCCGTAGTTCAGAGGGATGCCGCCGCGCGGGCGGCGGTGTCATACAGGGAGGAGATCGCGCGTAGCAGTTGCGCGGTTTCGCCGATCGATTTCCCGGAAATGCCGCTCTCCGCATGAATGGCGATCAGACACGCTTCGCGCACGTCCCGGTACTTCATGCACAACGCTTTCCCTTCCTCCGTGGTGGAGAAAAAGAGCTCTTTACCCGCTTTTTCGCTCGTCACGTAGCCCGCTTTAACCAGCTTTTTCAGGGCATATGTCACTACATGCGTATCTTCCACGTTGAGAACAAAGCAGATATCGGCCAGCTTTTTCTTGCGGTCGCGGTGGTTCACGTGATGCAGCAGCGAGACGTCAAAAGCGCCCATATCCGGCTCTCCGGCTGCGGCCATGCAGCGCACCATCCACTTGTTAAACGCGTTGCCGGTCATGATCAGCGCGTACTCCAGCTCTGACAGTTCCGCGCAGCGCTCCGACACCAGATGGCGGGAGGAGACGATCCGGCCATCGTTGATATCGTTGCAATCGGGTGAAGCACTCTTTTTCGAGGTCATAACGTTCCTTAGCCAGAAATGTAAACTCGTCGATAAAATAAGAACATTTTATTGATAATTTGTTTACATGTTTTTGAGGTTCAGATATAGCTTTTTAGCGCAGGTTTTGTGAAGCCTGGCGAAAAACACAACATCGCTCGCCGCAAATTAAAAAAATAGCCGTCGGCGCGCAACGCTCACTTTCGATAGGGTAAACGTTATGGACGGTACTACGCTGTTGCCGCTGATCGGGATACCGATCGTGGTCATTGGTTTTGCACTGCGCTTCAACCCGCTGCTGGTCGTCGTGGTGGCGGGTCTGGCGACGGGCCTGCTGGTCGGGATGGATTTCGGGATGCTGCTGGAGACCTTTGGCGAGAAGTTCGTCAATAGCCGATCGCTGGCGACCTTCATCCTGATCCTGCCGGTAATTGGTCTGCTGGAATATTACGGGCTTAAAGAGCGCGCCCAGGCCTGGGTGGCGAAGATCGCCAGCGCCACCTCGGCGCGTATTCTGATGCTCTACTTCGTGGCGCGTGAAGGCACCGCCGCGCTGGGGCTGATGTCGCTGGGCGGCCATGCCCAGACGGTACGCCCGCTACTGGCCCCGATGGCCGAAGGGGCAGCGCTGAACGAATACGGCGAACTGCCGCAGCACATTCGCGACAAAATCAAGGCCCATGCCGCGGCGTGCGATAACATCGCGGTCTTCTTTGGGGAAGATATCTTTATCGCCTTCGGTGCGGTGCTGCTGATTGACGCGTTTCTTAAGGAAAACGGGATCGAGGGGATCGAGCCGCTGCATATCGGCCTGTGGGCCATTCCCACCGCCATTGCGGCATTGATTATTCATATGACGCGCCTGCTGCGCCTGGATGCCAGCATCCGCCGCGACGTCATGGCCTGGCGTGCAGAGCAGGGTACGCAGGGGGCCGCGCAATGATGACGCTTATCACCATTAACCGCGTGTATTACCTGATCGGCTTTGTTGTGATGCTGCTGGTTGTCATGACCCTGCGCGACCGCGCTAATCCGAAGCGTTTTACCACCGCGCTGTTCTGGTTTTTATTCGGCGGGATCTTCCTGTTCGGTGACCTGATGGTTCAGGAGCTGGGCAAATCGCTGGCGTACCGGATCGTTGGCGGTTGCGTTATCGCAATCGCGCTGCTGGCGGGTTTTGGCCTGGTCGGGAAAGGCCACTATAAAATGGCCTCCGACGAGGAGCGCATTGCCTCGTCAAACCGCCTTAAAAACTGGCTGTTCCTGCCCGCGCTGATGATCCCGGTGGTGACGGTAATCGGGACGCTGTTCCTGAAGGGGGTGTCGATTGGCGGTGTTTACCTTCTCGACCAGAAACAGCTCACTCTGGCGGCGCTGTGCGTGGCCTGCGTCGCGGCGATCCTCACCGGCTGGTGGCTGACCAAAGGCACGCCGCTGCACGCCATTCGCCAGTCCCGTCGTCTTGTCGATACCATCGGCTGGGCGGTGATCCTGCCGCAGATGCTGGCCATGCTCGGCGGCGTGTTCGTGGCGGCCAATACCGGTGATTCGGTGCAGAAGGTGGTGAGCCTGTTCGTGAACCCGGACAGCCGTTTCATGCTGGTGGTCATTTACTGCGTGGGGATGGCGCTGTTTACCATGATCATGGGTAACGCCTTTGCGGCCTTCCCGGTGCTGAGCGCGGGGATCGCCTTGCCGTTCCTGATCAACGTGCATCACGGCAACCCGGCGCCGCTGCTGGCGATCGGCATGTACGCGGGCTACTGCGGCACGCTGATGACGCCAATGGCCGCGAACTTCAATATCGTTCCCGCCGCGCTGCTGGAGCTGAAAGACAAATATCAGGTGATCAAGATCCAGATCCCGACCGCGTTAACCCTGCTGGTGGTGAACGTGTTCCTCATGTATTTCCTCGTGTTTCGCTAAGGAGCTGTTATGGAATTGACGCAACATCAGGCTGACGCGTTTGCCCGCATGCCTTTAACCTATTTGCGCCAGGAATACCCGAACCACATCATGCATCTGCTGAATGATGACGGTGACGTTCTGCCGCCTCGCGAGCTGCACCCGATTTTCTACGGCTGTTTCGACTGGCACTCGGCGGTGCACGGCTACTGGCTGCTGCTGCGCTGCGTGCGCCTCTATCCTGATCTACCGTGTCGGAATGACATCGTCGCGCTTTTCGACGAGCACCTGACCGACGAGAACGTGGCGAAGGAGCTGGCCTATTTCACCGCGCCGTTCCGCGCCTCGTTTGAGCGGCCGTATGGCTACGGATGGCTGCTGGCGCTGGCCCAGGAGATGAAACAATCGTCGCTGCCGCAGGCCACAGGCTGGTACCAGACGCTGGAGCCGCTCACCCAGGATATTCGCAACCGGCTGGTGGATTACCTCAGCAAGCTAACCTATCCGATCCGCGTCGGAACGCACTACAACACGGCGTTTGCGCTCGCGCTGGGGCTGGACTACGCCCGAGCCGTGGAAGATAGCGCGCTTGAGCAGGCGATTGTGACGGCGGCGGAGCGGTTTTATCTCGCCGACACGCGCTACCCGGCCCACTACGAGCCGGGTGGCGATGAGTACATCTCTGGTGCGCTGACGGAAGCGCTGCTGATGAGCAAGGTCGCAGAGAATTTCCCGGCCTGGTTTGACGCGTTTCTGCCGGATATCGGCTCCATTGCGGCGCTGATGAACCCGGCGGAAGTGAGCGACCGTACCGACCCGAAAATTGCCCATCTGGATGGGTTAAACCTCAGCCGCGCCTGGTGTATGAAGCATATCGCCAGGGCGCTTCCGGTAAACCACCCGGCCCAGCAGGCCTTGCGTGATGCCGTGGCAAAACACCTGGCGGCAA
This sequence comes from Enterobacter sp. 725m/11, assembly GCF_011683705.1. Taxonomy (NCBI): domain Bacteria; kingdom Pseudomonadati; phylum Pseudomonadota; class Gammaproteobacteria; order Enterobacterales; family Enterobacteriaceae; genus Enterobacter; species Enterobacter sp. 725m/11. The sequence continues at coordinate 86,775 of NZ_JAAQOK010000001.1, forward strand.
GCGTCGGGCACGTGGTGGGCAGCCACTACAGCGGCGGGCACTGGCTGGCGAGCTTTGCGTTGCTGGCGCTTGAATAAACGAACGAGTCGTCTTTTATGCCGGGTGGCAGCTTTGCCTTACCCGGCCGTTGTACCGTACAAACGTAGCGCCGCCGGGCGATTCAGGCTGAAGCCCGAACCGCAGGGCGCATCCTGCTCAGGCTAAACAAAACCGCTCCCGTCGAGGCGATGACGGCGATCCACAATGCCAGATGCACGGCCCGATCGTGTTCTGATCCGGTCGTCGCAAGCAGCACCCCCACGGTGGCGGCCCCCAGACATTGCCCGAACGTCCTGACGATAGACAACACCCCTGAGGCATAGCTGGCATATTCCCGTGCCACATTAGAGAGCATTTCCCGGTTATTGGGGCTCTGGAAGCAGCCAAACCCAATCCCGCAAACCAGACTGCGCAGGCAGATATTCCATGCGGACGGGTTTTCCGGCAACGTCGCCAGCAGGACCAGCCCACCGACAAAAATCATCAGGCCGATAGTCGAGATCAGCGGCGCGGAAAGGGTATCTGCCCAGCGCCCCGCATGCGGTGCGATCAGCACGATGCCCATTGGCCACGGGGTGAACAGCAGCGCCGAAACCACCGGGCTGTAGCCATACACGCTCTGAAACAGGAACGGCAGCGCGACAAAGGTGATGCCCTGGCTGACAAACGAGGCCAGCGAGGTCAGGGCGGCGAGGGTTAAGCGTCCGTTTCTGAACATAACGGGCGGCAGTATGGGACTGCGCGCGCGCCGAATACGCCAGACGAAGGCGATAGCGCTGACCAGCGTGAGAAGCCCCCAGCCAGCGGCTGCTGGGTTAATGCCTTGCGTTATGTGCTGAAGGCTGTCGGCCAGCATGATTGCAGAACCTAACAGCACGGCGGAGAGCGCGGCGCCCGGCGCATCAAAGGGGGAGCGGTCAACGTCCGACTGGCGCGGCAACGCCCGCCATGCCAGCAACAGGGCAATACTTCCCGGAACAAGGTTAATGGCGAACAGCCACTGCCAGCTCAGCGCGTCCAGTATCGTTCCCCCCAGTACAGGGGCAATCGCCGTGCTGGCGGCAATAAGCAGGGCGTGCAGCCCAAGAATACGCCCAAGCAGTCGCCCCGGAAAAACGGAACGCAGGATCGCCGGGGCGATACTCAGGGTAGCCGCGCCGCCGATGCCCTGCAGAATACGCATCCCGATCAGCATGTCGGGCGTTTTCGCCAGCGCGCAGCCGAGCGAGGTGAGCGTAAAGGTGGCAAGCCCGGCAAGAAAAACCGGTCGAAAGCCCACGCGCGCCGCCAGCGCCGCGAAGATGGCCAGCGTCATTGCCGCCGATAGTAGATAACCGTTGGCAAACCACACAGCAACGTTCGCGGGGACCTGCAGCGCCCTTGCCATGGAGGGCAGAGCGATGTTGATCATGGTGCCGTCAAAGACGCCCATCAGCGTGGTGGTCATGACGGCGACCATCACCCGGGCGCGTTCATGACCGGGTAAGCCTTCATCGCCGGGCTGGTTTGAAAAGAGCGTCATCGTCGTTACTCCGCATAAGAATAGTAATGACGAAACTATAATCATGGGGTATACAGGGCGGAAGACGCAGCGCTTGCACTTTATCGTTGCATATAACGCCTTATCTGAGGAGCCATCGTGTCCGATCCTGACTTTAACCTTCTGGTTGCGCTCGACGTTCTGCTGGCCGAAGCCAGCGTGGCTGGCGCGGCGCGGCGCTTAAACCTGAGCACCTCCGCCATGAGCCGTACCCTGAGCAGGCTGCGGGAGGTGACAGGCGATCCTATCCTGGTGCGGGCCGGTCGGCAGATGGTGCTGACGCCCTGGGCCGAAGCCACCCGGGATCGGGCCAGAAGCGCCGTGCATGAGGCAAGGGCAGTACTGCAACCCTCCACGGAAACGCTGAATGTTGAGCGTATGGAGCGCCTGTTCACCATCCGAGCCAACGACGGCTTTGTGGTGGCGTTTGGGCCACTGCTCATTGCCGCAGTGGCGGCGGTGGCGCCCGACGTCTGCATTCGCTTTTCGCCGAAACCTGAGAAAACGTCGCGCTATCTGCGTGAGGGACTGGTTGACCTGGAGATCGGCGTGCAGAGCAATATGGGGCCTGAAATTCGTCTGCAACGGCTCTTTCAGGACCGGTTTGTTGGCGCGGTGCGCCAGGGGCATCCGCTGGCCTCGCTGTCGTCAGTCAGCCTGGAGGATTATGTCGCCTGGGGGCACGTGGTGGCCTCGCCCGACGGCTCGTTACACGGATTTGTCGATGAGGCGCTGGCGGAACGCGGGATGAAGCGCAAAATTGCCAGCGTGGTGCCAGGGTTCCCGACGGCGTTATCGGTGGCGCTGGTCTCCGATCTCGTTGCCATGGTGCCGGCGCTCTATCTGCTCAATCAGCCGATGACCGAGCGCGTGCACGTCTTTGAACTGCCGTTTAAAACCCGGAGTATTACGGTGTCACAGATGTGGCATCCGCGCATGGAAAAGGACCCGGCGCATCGCTGGCTCAGGGAAAAGGTGCTGGAGGTGTGCCGCGCTGTACGCTGACGGCTCAGGCCACTTTTTTCGGCACGGAGAGAATGAAGCGCGTCGATACCGCATCCGATTCCACGCGAACGTTCGTTCTAATTTTGTGATGTGCGTCAGGTTTTAGTGTTCAGTAATATTACCTTTTACTCGATGAGCGATTGCTTAATACCTCTCCGACAACAGGAGCAGCGGTAAATGCGTTTGGCCAGCCAGCGTAAAACGCGGCTTGGGTAACGATCTCCCCAGCTTCCTCAGCAGAAAGTCCATTATCCATCGCTCTGTTGAGGTGATAGCCAATCTGCGCGCTCTGTCCGGATGCGATTAACGCGCTGACCGTAATCAGGCTTCTGTCGCGGGGTTTCAGCGCGGGTCTTTGCCAGAGATCCAGGAACAGGGGGTCAGCAGTAAATTTAACCAGGCCTGGAGATATTGGGCCTACATTTTTTTCCACTGTCTCTGAACGCTGCTTTTCTGCTTCCTGATTGAGAGGAAGCAGGTCCGGAGAAGCTTCAGGAAGTGCATCTGCCGTGACGCCACGAGTTTCAAATACTGCTTTGGTCACGCTGACGGCTGACATGGCATTTGGCCAACCTGAGTAGAACGCCAGATGGGTAATGATTTCTGATAATTCCGCTGGCGTAACGCCGCTATCGAGAGCGACGTCAATGTAGTGCTTAAGCTCGGCAGGCTGGTTACGGGCAATCAGCATGGCGACGGTCACCATACTACGATCCCTGGGCGAGAGGGCATCGCGTGTCCACAGATCTTCAGTAATCGCTTCTCGACCAAAGCGCGCAAGAGCCGGTGAGACAGAACGAATATCAGCTTCAGGAATCGCTGAAGGTTCAATTTTCATCATAGCTTTACCTCTTGTTTCCTCAGCATTAGCAAAATCAGAAATAACAAGCGACATGGCCGCCGCTGCAATTACGCTTTTCATGTTAATCCTCACTGGTCAACGGTGCGGATCCTGTTTGATTCCGCCTTTGTTACGAAGAAATACCGGTTTTACCGGGATAGCGTCCTTCCTGGCGCTCATATGCGCCGTTTGCCTGAGATAGTCCAGGAAGTGCGGCGTTTGTCGGTGCAGTTGATAATCCTCCTCACTGGCGTAAATCTCATAGAAATACCAGCGGTTCGGACTCTGTGAGTCTGTAGCGGCATACATGGCTAACACGCCTTTCTCTACTTTGAGCGACTCGGCCATTTCAGGAAGGACGATGTTTTTAAATTCGGTCTGAAATTCAGGCTTTACCTCGACGATCACCAGATTATTAATGGTTCGCTCATTCGGTATGATGTGTTTGTCCCCCAGAAATTGGGGCTCCAGAGTGATTTTATTTTTCCGATCGATAATGTCAGGTGCCCGGGCAGCGAATGCCTTGTATGGTTCGGCATTCAGATGTTTGCGGTAAGCACTCTCGTTTTCATAGAATTCGACCATGAATGCCTTACGTGGCTTGTTGCTTCGTTGCAGGGCGTACATCGCCAGCGTACCTGCTTCATGATCAACCGAAGCGGAAATCGTCTGTCTGGCCACGTCTTCAAACTCTTTGTCCCGATCGGGCCTGACGCCGAGCTCAAAGATATTCATCACTCGCTTATCCGGCGCGTCCAGTTTTGTTGCAAAGACAGGGCTGCTTATTAGCATGCAAATTAAAAGCATAAGGGGCTTTTTCACGTTGATCCTTTTACTGAAATGACTGTTTGCTACGGCGTCCAGACCTGCTTAACGTCTTTCGTTTGCGGCGTGTTTTGCGCAATAATCCCCGTCAGAACGTGCGGCTGGTAGGTTTCTTCCAGAAACCGGATTTCCTCAAGGCTCAGTTGAAGATTTACGGCGTTTACCGCGCCATCAACGTGATCTTTTTTTGTGGCCCCTACGACAGGTGACGTGACCTTTGTCAGCAGCCAGGCGAGTGAGATTTCCGTCATGGACACCTGATGTCGTTCAGCAAGCTCGGCGACGCGCTCGATAATGATCCGATCCTGTTCAGCCGTGCTGTCATATTTCCCGCGCGCATAATCATCCTCCGTGGCTCGCCGCGTGTGGCCTTCTTTCCGGGCGAGACGGCCGCTGGCGAGCGCGCTATAGGGCGTCATGGCGATATCATCTTCAGCGCACAGACCGAAGAGCTCTCGTTCATCTTCACGCATAATCAAGTTGTAGTGGCTTTGCACGGAAACAAAGGGCGTCAGCCCTTCGCGTTCGGCAAGGGCGTTCGCTTTCGCCAGCTGCCAGGCATAGCAATTGGAAATACCAATAGCGCGCACTTTGCCCGCAGTAACGGCGGCATGCAGCGCTTCAAGCACCTCAATAACTGGCGTGTTGTAATCCCAGATGTGGTAGATGTAGAGGTCGATGTAGTCCATCCCAAGATTCTGCAGGCTCTGGTCGAGCGATCGGGCTATTGCCTCTTTTCCGCCGATCCCCGCGGCAATTTGCGCGGCGGTTCGTGGCAGAAACTTGGTGGCCAGCACCACGTCTTCGCGTTTTGCCATCTCCCGCAGCGCCCGGCCAACGTATCGCTCGCTGGAGCCGTTCTGATAGGCGATGGCGGTATCGTAAAAATTGATACCCTTTTCGAGACCGTAGCGGATGATGTCCCGGCTTGCTGTTTCGTCCAGCGTCCAGCGATGCTGGCCCGTTAACGGGTCGCCAAACCCCATACATCCCATACAGATGCGGGAGACCAGTAAGTCACTTTTACCGAGCCGGGTATACTGCATTGTTATTCTCCCTCTGGATTATTCACGACGGAATTGAGCAGATCGACAAGCCTTGAAGCGTGTTCCCGGGCAAGCGTTTTTTGCCGCGCGATTTTGTCGACATCCCGGTCGGCATAGCTGATACCGCAGGTATAAACCGGCGCCAGCAGCTCAAGATTGCACAGTCTTGCCGTGGTCTCGAACGGAATAAGATACTCTTCAATGGCATGGCCAAAGAAACCGTCAGCGGTATAGAGCGCCTGTGGCGCCCCTGTAGTGAAGGAGAGGAGCAGCTTTTTACCGCCCAGTTTCGCCGTTGAGCCATGCGCGAAGCCGTGGACAAAGACCTCGTCCAGCCATTGTTTCATTAACCCGGGCAGCCCATACCAGGAAAAAGGAAACTGCCAGACAATCACATCGGCCCTGAGCAGACTTTCCTGCTCCGCCGCGATATTGAATTTGCCGTCCGGATAGAGCCAGTCCAGACGACGAATTTCAGCATCGGGAAGGGCGGTCGCCACTTCGTCAAGGATAGTGGCGTTGGCGACGGAATGGTTCAGCTCAGGATGACCTGAAATAACAAGGATATTTTTCATTTCAATACGTTAAAGAGGCTGGTGAATTTTTAGTCCAGTATAGAGTGACACCATTATTTTTTTTAGAGCAGTAAAGGCTCATTCACTTTTAGACAAAAACTAATAATGGTCGACTGTTCTCATTGTGCCCGGTCATCATGAACCCGTGAACTACGCCATGATGCCCAGTAAACGTTCCGCATTGCGAAACGCGATGGCCTCTTTTTCAGCCTTGTTGACGGGCAGACTGTCGATAAATGTTTTTACACCGTCCAGGGTCTGATAGGGGTAATCAACGGAGAACAGGATCCTGTCTGCCCCCATTAACGCGTAGATAAACTGGAAGTGCGGCAGTGTCAGCATACCTGACGGGGTAACGTAAACGTGTTCCTGGAAGGTTCTCGTTAGCGTGCGTGACAGACCCGTTGCAGCCAGCGGAAGGCTGTCATCAAGACGCTGCAGCCAGAAGGGCAGCATCTCCCCCCAGTGGCCACTGATTACCTGCAGGTGGGGATATTTATCAAATGCGCCCGATAACATCAGCCGTAACAAATGGATCCCGGCTTCGTGATGCCAGCCCCAGCCAAACATAGAGAGCCGGGCGTTGACCTCTGCATTGAAGCCCGTGAAGTAGGCCTGTTGCACGCTTTTAACCGGTAATCCGGGATGAAGATAGAGTGGCACATTCAGTTTATTAAAGCGGGAAAGCAGGGAGTCATAGTCAGGATGATCGAGAAAGCATGAAGAGGGTCGGCCATTCAGAAGTGCCCCCTTAAACCCCAGTTTTTCAACTGCGCGGACAAGCTCTTTTTCAGCCTCTTCCGGCTGTGCCCAGGGAAGTGTGGCAAATGCCGCAAAGCGATCCGGGTGATTTCTTACCGCCCCGGCAAGGCGGTCGTTTGCCGCCGTATTTAATGTTACCGCTTCATCCCCGGGTGCCAGCTGGGGAAATCCGCCCACAGAGAGGATCTGCAGGGTAATTCCAGCTTCATCCATATCCCTGAGGCGGCGGCTTCCCAAATCAGCGCCTTTCGCGTTTATCAGCGCATTCTTTTCTATCTGCGGCCGGCTTCGGTCAGGATTATGACCATCAGCGACGGTTTTCCCCCAGTCGCCAAGGAAAGGTGCCTGCTCAAGCGCAACAGTCATACACGCTCGCCCTAACTCGCTGTCGAGATAATGTTCTTCGAGGCAAATGATTTTCATATTCTCACCCTTCATACAAAGCAGTAAAAGTGATGCAGATTAGGATCGCCCGGAACAGCCCGTTCGTGAGTGTCATTCATGACAGTCTGTCCCGGACAGGGTTTACACCATCGGTTTTTCCCAGGCGCCTCGTGTATCCACTCTGGTCTCTGTGGCGAGTTGTTCCAGCAGGATGATTTCCTCATCGCGTAACTGGATGTCTGAAGCGCATGCGGCGTCCAGAACGTGATGGACTTTAGTCGCACCAACGAGGGGAAGGGTACCTTTTGCAATAGCCCATGCGATGGCTATCTGTGCAACGCTGGCATTCCTTTCGGCTCCCATTTTTTTCATGGCGGCGGTTAATCTTTCTATCTGCGGCAGTACTGCGTTATAACTTTCGGCCCGGCCACTCCCGGCAGGCATGGGATGATTTGAATCATAACGACCACTGAGCGCGCCTTGCTCCAGGACCATGTAAGCAAAGAACGTGATGTTATTTTGTCGGCAATAATCAAGGATCCCGGCCTCTTCAGAGGCCCGATAAAGCAGGCTGTAGTGATTCTGTACTGCACTGAGGGAATAACCGGAAGCGTTAAGGATTTCGTTGGCGCGTCTGATTTGTGCCAGATTGTGGTTGGAAACCCCGACGCGTTTGACCTTACCGCTTTGTAAAAGTGGGATCAGTCCTGGCGTCCATTTCTCAACGTCGAGGGGATTGTGGATCAAGTAGATATCAATCGCGTCCACACCCAGACGTCCAAGGCTGGCCTCAAGCATATCGTTAACAGGCTGCGCTGACTGTTCGTTCGCAATCTGCGGTGTGAATTTGGTGGATAAAATCATCTCCTCGCGGGGGAACTGACGGACTAATGCTCCCAGCGCTGCCTCGGAACTCCCCATGCCATATACTGCTGCGGTATCCCAGAGATTCAGACCCTTACTCATGGCCGTGGTGAACACGTCTGCCATCTGAGTATCAGAAAGATGATTGCCGAAGACGGTGTCGCCACCGGCGAAGCCTGTGCCCCAGGACCATGTGCCGAGCGCGACTGGAGGAAGAGTTTTCATATTCAGCTCCTGAAAAAAGGCCGGAACGTTGCTGACGTAAACCGGCCAAAGAGGGTGAGTAACGATGAAAGACAGATGAATGAATTAAGTTGGCTGGCGGAGGGCATTTAACAGCGCCACACCGACACCGTGCGCTGAAGCGGGATTCTGCCCCGTGATAAGGCGACCGTCAGTAACCACATTTTCAGACCAGTTCGGGGCTTCATGATGAAGCGCGCCATGCTCGCGGAGTGCAGTCTCAAGCAGGTAGGGAACCACATCTGTGGTGTGAACTTCTTCCTCTTCCTTATTGGTAAAGGCCGCCACGTTTTTGCCTTTCACCAGGTATTCGCCGCTGCTGAGCTTTGCGTCAACCAGAGCCGCAGGTCCGTGGCAGACGGCTGCGACAATCCCATCACTTACATACACTTTCTTTATTTTTAAATTCAGCGGCAAAGAGATTTTCCCAGTTAATAAAGGAGCCAAGCGGAATGCACTCAAAGCTTAATAAGCCTGCTTTTGCCAGCGGGAATTCGGCCATTACGTTCATCGCTTCATCGACAGAGTCACATTCAAGAAAAATAGCGACGCCAGGTCTGTCCTGACGGAAGTAGATGTCGCGGATGAAGCCGGATTTATACAATCCCCAGGCGTGCAGTGCTTCAGCGTTAAGGTGTGGAGCATACTTTTCCAGCGATGCTCCAGGTGCGGGGATATCCAGACATAAAATTCGCATAAGTATCTCTTGTTCTCAGGTTTAAAGGGAAAGAGAGAAGAGTATATGAGCGCCATTTTGAGAAGATTAGGTGGCCATTGGCTTAAGCATATTTAGTCTGTACTTAATAATCAGGTGAGGAGTGCGACAGGGTAAATCTATGCCAGACATGTCTGTTCCTGCATCTGTATATGAATAGTCTGGCTTAATCAGTCGAAAACTCGGGCTGGCTTTCATATTCAGAACGTGCCTTTTCAACCTCGCCCTGATGAATCAAGGACCAGTCTATAAGTGTCATAACTGGCCCCATTAATGTCCGTCCAAGTGGTGTTAGCTCATATTCAACACGTGGCGGGATCGAAGGGAATACCGTCCGCGATACTAACCCGTCTCGTTCAAGACTTCTCAGTGTTAACGTCAGCATTCTCTGAGAGACCTGACCGATGGTACGTCTGAGTATATTAAACCGCAAAGGTCCCTCGGCAAGATGAGCAATGATTAAGATACTCCACTTATCACCAATCCGACTGAGCAATTCGCGGGTGAAAATATTGCAGGTGGGTGCTGTCCGTTTATCTGACGGTATCATGAATGTGCCTTCTTGCGGGTAAAATAACGGTATGTAATATAGCCCTGGTTACAAAACAAAACGACTCGTTTCTTACTGAGAATAAAGGTACTGCTCCTTGAAAAATGCCCCCCTTACGCTTTTATCCCCATATAACATCGGGGAATTGACACTAAAAAATAGAATGGTAATGGCCCCAATGACCCGCAGTCGGGCCGTTACCGGTAATGTACCTAACCCTCTGGCTCCTGTTTACTATGCGCAGCGGGCGCAGGCAGGGTTGATAATATCTGAAGCTACGCAGGTTAGCCGTCAAGGTACCGGATATATAAGAACACCGGGAATATATTCCCTCGCGCAGGTTGAGGCATGGCGTCGCGTAACAGATGCAGTTCATGAAGCCGGGGGAATTATTTTTGCGCAACTGTGGCATGTCGGACGCGTTTCGCATCCTGAGTTCCATGATGGTGTCCTTCCGGTTGCCCCATCTGCAATTAATGCAGAGGCAGACGTTTTTACGTCTACTGGAATAGCACAAACTCCTGTCCCTCGCGCGCTTTTAACAAGTGAAATCGCCGATGTCGTCTCACAGTTTCGTCAGGGTGCTGAAAAAGCTTCTGAAGCCGGTTTCGATGGAGTAGAAATACATGGTAGTTCAGGATATCTCCTTGACCAGTTCCTTCGTGACGGTTCTAACAAACGAGAAGATCATTATGGTGGGACTATTATAAACCGTGCACGTTTTCCTCTGGAGGTCGTCAGTGCAGTGAGCGAAGTGCTCGGCGCCGATCGCGTTGGTTTCAGGGTTGGTCCAAACATGTCGCTACATGGTATGTCTGATTCTTCGCCGGTTGAAACATTCAGTTATTTAGCGACTCAACTCGACGCTATTGGCATCGCCTACCTTCACGTTACCGAAGGTATTGCCGGGCCCGATGCTCCGGTCGCAGGTTCACAGCGGATTGCACCTTATCTTCGTCAGTGTTTCTCGCGAACTTTTATTCTGAATGGTGGATATGATGCTCAGACCGGTGAGGATGCAATTAACAAGGGTGAGGCCGATCTCATCGCCTATGGTGTTCCATTTATTGCCAATCCCGATTTACCCGCAAGATTTGCGTGCGGCAGCGATCTCAACGTTCCGGACCCTGCAACCTTCTATGCGCCGGGACACAACGATGCGGTGGGCTACACTGACTATCCCACACTAAACAAAAGTAAAAAAACATGAATACCTTAATCCATTCTGTGCCGTGAATGTCATCTGAATGAGTACAGGTGTATTTCAAAATACGTGGTTAACAGTGGATCGCAGCATCAGTAAAAACGAACTAAAGGGATATTATTGACTTAAGCATCCTTAGGCTGTAGTTAACAATTAAGCAGTGATTGCTTAAGGAACACATTATGAATAACGCCCTATATAACCAGATACGGATCTTTCAGAGCATTGCACGTGAGGGCAATATTTCGGCAGCCGCAAGAAAACTGGAAATTACGCCTCCCTCCGTCAGCAATGCGCTTAAGCTGCTGGAAGATCATATTGGCCATCCGCTTTTTGTGCGTACGACCCGCCGTATTGAGCTGACGGAAACCGGGCAGCTGTTGCTGGAACAGACCGCTGCGGCGGTGGAGTCGCTGGAAAATTCGCTTGAAAGCATTCGCGACCAGAATCAGGAGCCCTCTGGTATCGTGCGAATCACGCTCTCGCGTTTTGCCTATCTGTTAATTCTTAAGCCTGCAATGGCGAAATTCTGTCAGCAATATCCGGGTATACAGCTGGAAATTTCGGTTTACGACGGTACCGTGAATGTTATCGAAGAGCGTTTTGATCTTGGGATCCGTTTTGGCGATATCCTCGAGGGTGGGGTGGTAGCACGGCCGTTAATGAAACCCTTTCGTGAAGGGTTATATGCATCCTCAGCCTATCTCAGCGAGCATGGAACGCCTGAGGTGCCGTCAGATCTCAGTCAACACAAGCTGATTGGCTACCGTTTTATTACTAACAACCGCATCCTTCCGTTGATTCTGAACGATCGCGGAGAGCAGTTGACGGTTGAGATGCCCGGACAGTTAATCAGCAACGATATTGACGTTATGGCAGACGGGATCCGTAACGGGCTGGGAATTGGACGTTTGTTTGAACCCATCTGGCAGTTACAGCCGGACAGGGAGCGCTTTATACCCGTGATGGAGAGCTACTGGAAAACCTACCCGCCAGTGTATCTCTATTATCCCAAAAACGCGGGCAAAACGAAAAGAGTGAAGGCCCTGATTGATTTTCTGATATCCGCTACGGGGCGATAAAGACGATAACGCATCGTCCCGTATGGAAGCGCTATTTCACAACCCCAGAGGCCTGGCCTCCTGTATGAACTCAATCAGAAGGCGAAGCCCGGTCGGCAGTTGCCGGCGGCTTGAATAATAGATATAAAAACCTTCCTCCAGCGGGGACCATTCCGTAAGCACCAGGCGGAGCCGTCCATCCTTCACACAGGGTGCAACAATAGGCTCCGGAAAATACATCAGGCCGGCCCCGCCTAATACGGCCACAAGACCCGTTTCAGCCTGGTTGACCGTCACTGAGCCAGGCACAGTGATTTGGTACGTTTCGCCATCTCGCTCAAGTTCCCAGCGATAAATCCGATCGTCGCCGAGACGATTGCTTATACAGCGATGGTGTAACAAATCATCCGGATGTTCAGGCGTTCCGTAGCGTTCAAGGTAGTCGGGGGATGCGGCGATAACCCAGCGAATATCGGCAGATAAACGCCGGGCAACCATGTCTTCCGGGACGGTGCCACCATAGCGGATACCGGCATCGAAGCCCGCATCAGTGACGTCAACCATACGGTTGCTGGCCACAATATCGATTTCAATATCGGGATAGCGATCCATAAACGCGGGCATAATCGGTGCAAGCAAAAGATTGGCCGCTTCAACGGCTGCATTGATGCGGATACGCCCGGTAGGCGTATTACGATACCGGTTAAGCGATTCAAGCGCGCCTTCTATCTTGTCGAAAGGCTGAAGGACAGACTGAACCAGTTCTTCACCTGCAGCCGTAGGGGTAACGCTCTTGGTCGTGCGATTAAGGAGGCGAACCCCGAGCCGGGTTTCCAGTCCCTTCAGGGCATGACTAAGCGCTGATGCACTGACACCTAATTCAATCGCCGCACGGCTGAAACTGCGATGACGTGCAATAGCCATGAAATAAATGAGATCGGCGACATCAGCTCTGCTTATTTGCATACAGAATCGTTTTCCTTGTGCGTTAAGGCCGAATGCGTTGATACGGAAATGATATACACCATAGACCGACCAGGGCTAATCCGTTGCTGGATTTTTTTCACAAGTCCATCCACCCATCGCCTCTCACTGAACACATTGTGCTTCGTTATTCTTGAAAATTATGTGCTCTGGCCGTCAGTCAGGGCGGAACATTCACCTAACGGAGCCGTGTATGAACTATACGCATCTTGGCCGCACCGGCCTGAAAGTCAGCCGCCTTTGTCTCGGAACCATGAATTTTGGTGACGTCACCGACGAGAAAACCAGCGCCCGCATTCTGGATGAAGCGCTTGAGGCGGGTATCAATTTCATTGATACAGCAGACGTGTATGGCACCGAGCAATCACCCGATATCCAGCAAGGTTCGGGGCTGTCTGAAGAGATTATTGGTCGCTGGCTCCAGCAGGGTGGCCACCGTGACCGTATCGTTCTGGCGACGAAAGCCTATCAGCCTATGGGACCGGGTCCGAACGATCGCCGTCTTTCTGCTTACCATATTCGCAAGGCCTGCGAGGACAGCTTGCGACGGCTTAAGACCGACCATATTGACGTCTATCAGATGCATCACATCGATCGTTATACACCATGGGAAGAGGTCTGGCAGGCCATGGAACTCCTTGTTCAGCAGGGAAAAGTGCTTTATATCGGTAGCAGCAATTTCGCAGGCTGGGACATTGCGACTGCGCAGTCAGTGGCCACGGCCCGTCATTCCCTGGGCCTGGTTGCTGAGCAAAGTCTCTACAATTTGACTGCCCGAACCGTTGAGCTGGAGGTCATTCCCGCATGCCGTCATTTTGGCCTGGGACTGATTCCCTGGAGCCCACTTGCCGGAGGGTTGCTTGGCGGCGTACTGAAAAAGATGGCAAGCGGGCGCCGTGCAAGGCCCGCGTTTGCCCGTCTAATCGAACAGTATCGTCCGCAGCTGGAAGCCTTCGAAGGATTATGTGAGGACCTCGGCGAAACCCCTTCCGATGTGGCGCTTGCCTGGCTCCTGCAGAATCCTGTGGTTACTGCTCCACTTATCGGGCCTCGTACGGTCGAACAACTCCAGCAGGCGCTTCACGCAACGACAATCACGCTATCAGACGACACCATGAGCTGTCTCGACGAAATCTGGCCCGGCCCCGGGGGAGAAGCGCCCCAGGCTTATGCCTGGTAATGACCAAATTAATGAATCCTTTCTTCGCTATAGGGAGTTCCAGTTTATGAGCAAGATGATGCATGACCAGCATTCTGCTTCCGTACCCGCTTCCCGGGATCGTCGCAATTGTCTGATCGCCGGCGCCGGTCTGGCGTTGGCCGCCACCACCCTTGGCAGGAGCGGTGCAGTGATGGCGAACCCGGCTGGTCAGGACTCGTCGAACGCCCCTTCGGATGCTGTTCCCGTCCAGAAGGAGACCTTAACCACGCGTAAACTCGGCTCGCTGGAGGTTTCCAGCATGGGACTAGGGTGTCTGCCCATGGTGGGGTATTACGGCGGTGGTCCGCGCGATCGCAAAGCCATGGTGTCGCTCATCCGGGCCGCCTTCGAACAAGGCATTACGTTCTTTGATACTGCCGAGGTGTATGGTCCCTATCTCAGTGAAGAATTTGTCGGGGAAGCACTGGCCCCCGTTCGCGATCGTGTGGTGATTGCCACTAAGTTCGGTTTCGGCGTGGAGGGGGGAAGCCAACCTCCCTTAACAGCCATCCTGACCATATTCGCCGTGCCGTAGAGGGCTCGTAAAGCGTCTGAAAACGGAGCACATCGATCTTCTTTATCAACATCGCCCCGATCCGAATGTGCCGATCGAGGATGTGGCGGAAACCGTGAAGGCGTTGATACAGGAGGGTAAAGTGAAACACTGGGGATTGTCGGAAGCGAGTGCCAGGACAATCCGCCGCGCACATGCGGTACTCCCTGTGACTGCAGTACAGAGTGAGTATGCCATGTGGTGGCGTGAACCGGAGACGCGGATATTTCCAACACTCGAAGAGCTGGGTATCGGCTTTGTACCTTACTGCCCGACCGCCCGGAGTTTCCTTGCCGGGGCAGTCAATCCAGATCAGCGGTTCGACAGCACAGATCGGCGGCATAACCTGCCACGCTTCCAGCCCGATGCCCTGGCCAAAAACATGGTACTGCTTGAATTTGCGCAATCGTGGGCCCGCCGCAAAAACACCACTCCGGTTCAGTTCGCGCTGGCCTGGGTGATGGCACAACGGCCATGGATTGTCCCCATCCCGGGTACGACGCAATATCCGCACCTGATAGAAAATAGCGGTGCACCGCAAGTCCGGTTGACGGACAACGAGTTACGCGAAATCGATGCAGCGCTTGCCAGGATCCCATTGCAGGGCGGTCGCGCAGATCCGTTTACCGAAAGTCAGTTTGATAAAAGTTAAACGGTGATGGCCACCTTTATACTTACTGTCACAGGGAGACTGTAGGTAAAGTCTCCCTGTCTGGCGATCCGACCCGGACATCAAGAGTTGTTCATTGTCACCAACAGCGGAACCGAACCAACGCCGGGCCAGGGTAGGGCATTAACAGTCCTGTATTGCTGAAGGCGGTGTGAGTGAAGGTGGCATATCCGGAAGCGGGGGAATGATCCCGTCGACGGGGTGCGGCAGATAGCGTGCCTCGAGTTCCATGATTTCGGCATCGCTAAGTGAAAAGTCCAGCGCGCTGATAGCCGTGGAAAGATGTTCTGGTTTCGTCGCGCCGATGATCGGTGCTGTGATGACCGTTTTTGATAGCAACCAGGCAATTGCAACATGGGCTCTTGGCACATGGTGCTTTTCAGCAATGCTGGCAACAACATCAATAACGGGCTTATCCAGAAGGGCTGCGTTCTCATACATTTTTAACGCAAAGGCATCGTTTTGCGTTCGTCGGGACGTGACACTCCAGTCGCGCGTGAGCCTGCCGCGTGCCATCGGACTCCAGGGGATCACACCAACGCCCTGGTCTTCACACAGGGGCAGCATCTCGCGCTCTTCTTCCCGGTAAAGCAGGTTGTATTGCGGTTGCATTGTAATAAATCGGGTCCAGCCGTTACGCTCTGCCGTATGCTGCATTTTTGCAAAGCGCCAGGCTTCCATAGATGATGCGCCGATGTAACGTACTTTTCCTGATTTAACGAGGTCATGCAGAGCCTCCATGGTCTCTTCAACAGGCGTGGAGTGGTCAAAGCGGTGAATCTGAAAGAGATCCACGTAATCCATGCCTAAGCGCATCAGGCTATCGTCAATAGACTGAAAAATGGCCTTGCGGGAAAGAAACCCGGTATTGGGGGAGTTGCGCCACGGAAAGAAGGTCTTTGTCGCCACAACGATCTCATCGCGTCTGGCCATTTCTCTCAGCGCTTTTCCAGTGATCTCTTCAGAACTTCCGCCCGAGTAGATATTCGCGGTATCAAAAAAATTAATTCCTGCTTCAAGCGCCTGACGGATGAGCGGACGTGACGCCTTTTCATCCAGGGACCAGGGTTGAGGCAAGCGTTCAGGTTCACCATAGCTCATACAACCGAGACAAAGACGGGAGACTTGCAAACCGCTACGACCCAGATTCACATACTTCATTCTGTGTTCCTTCTTTTATTGCCAGCAATTCTGTATGTGAAAGGGTATTGCACTGACATGAAGGGAACCAGCATGCGCCATCGAATGGTGTTATGAGTTTTTTTCACAGATGGGCGTAATCGTCAGTGGGTTTTACATACAAACTGCGTGGCCAACGGTGAATCCTCAAGACTGAGGAGGGATACCTCCTGAGGCACGGCAATATTCTTATTTAACATAATATACATTATGCGCACCAACGTAATACCAGTCAAAATCTGCCTTTCTACGGTCGTGATTTGATTGCCCCGGTTCATTGATAGCTTGTGAAATCCCAACTTCTACGTTTATCCAATGTTAAAAGACGTTTGATATACTCCTGGCTTTGACCACCGCTGCTGTAGACTATGGAAATCGAACTCAATAAAAGCTTTAAAGAAAGGATTTTCCACGCTGTCATTTTTGAAGTGACGGCCAACGTTATCATCGCTCTGTCTCTTGCGTGGCTGATGAACGTTTCGGTACTCCAGTCGGGTTCGTTGTCGGTGATATCTGCACTTACCGCAACGGTCTGGAATTTTTTCTTCAATAAGCTCTTTGACGCCCTTCAGAAAAAACATCAGTTTCAACGAACGTTTCTCGTTCGCGCCATCCATGCAGTTGGGTTTGAAACGGGCCTTATCATCTCCTTAATCCCTGTGGCCATGTTCATGCTGAATTTAACGATCGCGGAGGCATTTTTTGTTGAGATTGGCCTTGTACTGTTTTTCCTGCCATACACGATGCTTTTTAACTGGCTCTATGATTATCTGCGTTGGACATTCGTAGGGAGTAAACGGTCTGCTGTGTAGCGAGTATTGATATCGGTCACATTCGCAACCCCTTGATCGTGTTGGACTCCACTCTCTTTCTATACTTCTCATTTCACCATCACTTTTGAGGAGTCCATAATGTTTGATCATGTAAAATTCGGCGTCAGCGATTATGAGAAAAGTAAAACCTTCTTCCTCATGTCGCTTCAACCGCTCGGTGTCGAACTCGTCGATGAAGGCTCTCCTGACTATGGCGTCGAAATGAGTTCCGGCGATGTTTCTCTTTGCCTTTTTCAGTCGAATGATAAACCCGCTCCGCTTCATCTGGCCTTTGTGGCCACGACACGCCAGCAGGTTGATGACTTTTACCATGCCGCGCTGCGCGCAGGCGGACACGACAATGGCGCACCGGGATTACGCTCCTACGGTAAAAATTACTATGCCGCATTTGTCATTGCGCCTGATGGTCATAATATCGAAGCGGTATGCCATGCCCCCGAAGAAAGATAACTTAATTTCACTCGCTTGCGAGTACCCGCGCCAGCCAGTTTTCTGGCTGGCTCACGCTCAGGCCAATACGACCGATACCCCTTTTTCCGATACCGCATTGACCCAGCCGCGGTCGGTATCGCCTTCGACGACAATCGTATTCGCCAGCGCCACATCGCCAATAACAAATGATGACGCCGTATTTATTTTTTCCGGCGACGCCAGGACAACCGTCTCGGCGGCTCTGCCGGAAAATGCACGTTTGATGCACGCCTCTTCGAAATCTCCGGTCGTCAGCCCTGCTTCCGGATGGATACCGGTCACGCCCATAAAGAACAGATCCGCATGAATGTTTTCGATACCTTCGATGGCCGCCGCGCCGACGGCGACAATCGAGTGTTTATACAAACGGCCGCCGATCAGAATCACCTCAATAAAAGGATGATTAACAAGCCCCAGGGCAACGCTCGGACTGTGCGTCACCACGGTAATACGCAGGTCATGCGGTAAAAAGGCGATCAGTTCTGAAGTGGTCGTTCCACCGTCAACGATCACCACCTGGCCCGAAGAAATCAGCTGCGCCCCCTTCTGCGCCACCTTTCTTTTGGCATCCATTTTAACGGACTGTCGTTCCGCGAAAGGCACAGTAGCGGAAGACGACGGCAGCGCGCCGCCGTGAACCCGCTGTAAACGCCCTTCTGCCGCCAGCTCGCGCAAATCGCGTCGGATGGTGTCTTCAGAGACGTCGAAGAGAACGCTAAGCGCTTTTGACTGGACTTGACCTTCGGCACCGAGTTTTTCAAGGATCAACTGTTTTCGCTGACTGGTGAGCATGATGTATTCCTGATGTTGCATGTTTAATCTTGAAAGTGCACGATAATGCTGATATTGATAGTTACTCTACGTAAGGAGGACGAAACGTGCAATCAAAACGTGCAGATGTGCGCATCATTGACAGTGAAACCCTGTCCGATAACTGGTACTTACTTAAAAAATATACCTTTGACCTGCAAAGACGCGATGGCGAATGGCAGCGGCAAACGCGTGAAGTATATGACCGGGGGAACGGCGCCACGATCCTGCTCTACAACCGTGACCAAAAAACGGTGATTCTGACCCGCCAGTTCCGCTTCCCGGTCTTTATTAATGGCCATGAGGACAATCTGATTGAGGCGGCGGCCGGCCTGCTTGATAACATGGATCCGGAAAGCCGCATTAGAGCAGAGGCGGAAGAAGAGACCGGGTTTAACGTGTCGAGCGTGCAGAAAATCTTTGAAGCCTACATGAGCCCAGGCTCCGTAACGGAGAAACTCTATTTCTATATTGCCGAGTATCAGCCGAAGGACAAAACCAGCGCAGGCGGCGGTATCAAAGCGGAGGGAGAAGATATCGACGTGCTGGAAATGCCCTTTGAAGAGGCCTTGCGGGGAATTGATACGGGCAAAATCGTCGACGGAAAAACCATCATGCTGCTCTACCATATTGCACTGAAAGGCATTCTGTAACCTGCCGGTCGCCCGACGCCTGTCCCGGTGCAGGTGTCGGCCTGTGCTATCCTTGCTGAAACACGCAAAACGGAGATCTGAAGATGGCCGACTGGAACCCTTCGCTTTATCTGCAATACGGCGCTGAACGAACGCGCCCTGCCGCCGAGCTGCTTGCCAGAATTCCCCTGAGTGACGTTGCCACCATTGCCGATTTGGGCTGCGGGCCGGGAAACAGCACCGCGCTGTTGCAGCATCGCTGGCCAAAAGCGCAGATTGTCGGCGTCGATAACTCACCGGCTATGCTGGAAGAGGCGCGCAGCGCACTGCCCGACTGTCAGTTCGTTGAGGCCGATATCCGCCAGTTCAGGCCAGGCCAGCCGTTGAACCTCATCTATGCGAACGCATCCCTACAGTGGATACCTGACCATTACGATCTCCTGCCGCATCTGGCGTCACTGCTCGCGCTCAATGGCGTGCTGGCGATCCAGATGCCGGACAACTGGCTTGAGCCCACGCATGTGGCGATGCGTGAAGTGGCGCTGGAGCAAGGCTACCCGGACCGTGGCCGCGAGCCGCTGCCTGGCGTGCATGCTTATTACGATATCCTGTCGGAGGCCGGCTGCGATGTGGATATCTGGCGGACAACCTATTTCCATAAAATGAGTTCGCACCAGGCCATTATTGACTGGGTCAGTGCGACCGGTTTGCGCCCGTGGCTCCAGGAACTGAACGAGAGCGAGCAGCAACGTTTCCTGAAACGCTACCATGAACTGCTGGAAGAGCAGTATCCGCTCCAGGAAAACGGGCAGATACTGCTGGCTTTTCCTCGACTGTTTATGGTTGCCCAGCGTCAGCCCTGAACGGCGCTATGAACGGGCCTCTTTGAGCAGCTGCTGGATAATCTTTTCCTGCTGCTCATAATTCCCTTCGCCAAACGAGGTATAGCGTAGCTGACCTTTAGCATCGAAATAGTAGTGCGCGGGCCAGTACTGGTTGCCAAAAGCGTTCCAGATCTGATAGTTGTTGTCCGTCACAACCCGGTACGGCAGTTGCCATTTATTTACCGCGTTTTTCACCGAGGCGATCGGTTTCTCCCAGGGGTATTCAGGCGTGTGTACCCCTATGACGACCAGGCCCTGAGACTGGTATTTTGTTGCCCAGTCGCGCACGTGCGGAAGCGTATGCTGGCAGTTAATGCAGTCCCAGGTCCAGAAATCGATCAGAACCACCTTCCCGCGCAGTGATTCAGACGTGACAGGGTCACCATTTACCCACCCTGTTCCACCGCTTAATGAAGGCAGCTGGCTGCTGGGCTCGGTCATGACGACCGGTTGAAGCTTCGCCGGTTGCGCGACGGGCTTTGCCAGATTCAGCAGCGCGGTTTCAAGACGATCCGCGACGCCGTTTGCGCCTTGCAGAACAGACGTCATCCCCGTTGCGTTAAAGACAACGGCCGCTAACATCACCACGCCTGCCCCCTGACGTAATTTTTCCATCAGCGCCGATCTTGCTCTCAGCGGCGCCATCAGCGTGCGGCCTCCGAAAACGAGCAGGCCCAGCATCAGCGCGCAGCCGCTACCATAGGCGGCCAGCAAGGCTCCTGTGGCAATGGCCGAGTGTCCGGCAATATTGATGCTGAAAATGGCGCCCAGAATCGGTCCCGCGCAGGGAGACCAGAGCAGCCCGACAGCAAGCCCGGCCAGAAAAGCCGATGCCATACCACGCGTTTGCCCGCTTCGGGTGTTGAGGACATTTCCCGCGCTGACTGCCGGCCCGGCGATACGCTGGGCAAAGGCCGGAAAAATTAAGGCCAGCGCGGCCGTGGCCAGGACGATAAGCGCGACCCAGCGCCCGACGATAGTTGCCTCTGCTATCCACTCGCTGGCGACGGTGACGACCATCGCCACCAGGGTGAACATGACGATCATCCCCGCGAGCAGCGCCAGAATATGTCGCCGCTGCCCCTGAAAACCGGCGAACAGGAGAGGAATTACCGGGAGCGTACATGGACTGAGCAGGCTTATCATCCCGCCCAGGAAAGCAATTATCAGAAACATAGACACCTCACAATACAAGTCCTGCGACGCTGCAGTGAGGCTATTTCATCGTGCGGATGTGTTCAGGATATGTGTAAAAGCGTGGTTTTTTGTCTGGCTCTGTATCGGCCTCGCGGGGAGATACAGAACCGTACAATTAAAGGCGCGGGAGAGTAATCGAAACGTCCAGCCCGCCCTCTGCGCGGTTCTCCAGCTTTAGCTTTCCGTCCAGCTGAGCGGTGAGCTGCGCTGCGATCGCCAGGCCGAGTCCTGTCCCGCCGGTGTCGCGGTTGCGTGATGTTTCTACCCGATAAAACGGCTGTAATACCGCCTCCAGTTCGGCATCCGGTATCCCAGGCCCGCCGTCCATGATGTGAATCACCACCTCTCCGGCAGCCGAGTCATCAATGCTAATGGTGGCGTAGTCGCCAAATTTCAGGGCGTTATCCAGCAGGTTGGTCAACACCCGGCGCAGCGCCTGTGGACGCGTGACGATGGGCAAACGGTTTTCGCCTGCCTGAAACTGCACGTTTTTACCGATGTCCTGATAATCGCAGGCGATGCTGTTTATCCAGGCGTTCAGCTCCAGCTTCAGCGAGGTCTCTTCCAGTGATTCTGATGACCGGGCATACGCAATACCCTCCCGCACCAGACGCGACATGTTATCAAGGTCGTTTAAGAGCTTGTCGCGCAGGTCAGGCTGATCCGCCATTTCAACACGAAGCTTCATGCGGGTAATGGGCGTCTGGAGATCGTGCGATATGGATGCCAGGATCTGCGCCCGCTCCCTGAGATAGGACTGAATGCGCGCCTGCATCGCGTTGAAGGCATGTGCTGCCCGCTGCACCTCGATCGGCCCCTTTTCCGTCATTGGCGAATTGGCAGCCGGGTCCAGGGAGTCTACCGCGCGGGTAAACTGTGAAAAAGGCCGTATCACCTGGCGTACGGCGATCCAGGAGCAGGCAGCCAGCACGAGCAACTGCAGAATAAGAACAACGGGCAGCCAGCTGGCGACCGGCGGCATCCGAGGGATCAGGTCAATGGTCAGCGGTGCGCCATCATGTAGCGTGAGATGCGCCTGGATATGTGAAATGGCGCCGGGAACGGCGGTGAAGCTGAGCGGGTACTGTTCCGCAAGCGTCGCTTTTAAGGTTCGGATGGCGTCCCGGGAGCGCTTGTCCGTCGGCGCGTTCCCGGGCTCTCCCGGCCCCAGAATATAGCGATAGTTACCCCGTTCAAGTCGCGGCAGCCAGGCCGCGCGCTCGCTGGCGGGTAAGCGGTCTAAAATAGCCACGCTGGTCGCGACATCGTATTCCAGATTACCGAGCATCACCGTTCGGGCGCTGTGCATTCGCTCTATCATGACCAGCGTCAGGCTCAGGGCATTGGCGAGCAACAGGCCGGGCAGCACGACGATCAGCAAGCGGGCCAGCAGCGAGCGAGGCCAGAGCGTCATTCGTTAGCCTCTATGATGGTGACCGGCATGGTAAACACATAGCCCTCGCTGCGCACGGTTTTAATATACGCGGGCGTACGGGCATCTTCATTCAGACGCTGGCGAACCCGGCTAACCAGCAGGTCGATTGAGCGTTCAAACAGCTCGGCGTCACGGCCCTGCGTCAGGTTGAGCAGCTGATCGCGGGTCAGCACCCGCTGCGGGTGGTCAAGGAAAACGCGCAGCAGGCGATACTCCGCCCCGCTGAGCGCCACAATCACCCCTTCCGGGTCGATCAGGTGGCGGGCAACGGTATCGAGCTGCCATTCGCCGAACGTCACCAGCCGCCCTGCTTCCGTCACCTGTAAATTGGGCGGCATCGTGCGAAAACGGCGTAAAATCGCTTTGATACGCGCCAGCAATTCTCGCGCGACGAAAGGCTTTACGACGTAATCGTCGGCTCCCATTTCCAGACCCAGGATCCTGTCCGTCTCCTCGTTGCGCGCCGTCAGCATCAGGATGGGCAGATCTTTATATTTCCCGACGCGTAATTGCCGACACAGCGTAAGCCCGTCGTCGCCGGGCATCATAACGTCCAGCACCACCAGGTCGATATGCTGCTTCTCCAGCACGACGCGCATCTCTTTGCCGTTTGCCGCGCCGGAGGCGCGATAACCGGACTTAACGAGATAGTCGATAATCAGTTCACGAATATCCCTGTCGTCATCGACGACAAGGATATGATCAATATGCTCCACCGAAATCTCCAGACCGAAGGGTAACGTACTGAAAATAGCACATTTCAGAGTTTGTCAGCGTCAACAACTGCCTTGACGAAATCCTGCGGATCTTCCTGAGGCGGATTGTGCCCCACGGTTGCGCCGAAGGTACGGTGTTCATACTTACCGGTGAATTTACCCGCGTAGGCCTGCGGTGCCGGATGCGGCGCCCCGTTGTTTCCGCCTTCGATGGTGATCGTCGGAACGGTGATATTCGGCAGCGTGGCCAGTTTTTGTTCGTAGGCGTCGTATTTGCGCTCGCCTTTTTCCAGCCCTAAGCGCCAGCGATAGTTGCTGAGCGTTACCGCAACGTGATCCGGGTTATCAAGGGATTTGGCGCTGGCGTTAAAGACTGCGTCGCTAAATTTCCAGTCAGGTGAGGCCTGAGACCAGATCAAACGAGCGAAGTCATGCGTGTTTTTGGCATAGCCTTCAGCGCCGCGCTCGGTGGCGAAATAGAACTGATACCACCACTGCTGCTCCGCTTTTGGCGGCAACGGCTGTTTACCAATCTGCTGGCTGCTGATGAGATAACCGCTTACCGAAACGAGCGACTTAACGCGCTCTGGCCACAGCGCCGCAACGATATCGGCCGTACGGGCACCCCAGTCATAGCCTGCAAACACCGCCTGCTTGATATTCAGGGCGTCCATCAGGTTCACGATATCTTTCGCCATCGCGGAAGGCTGGCCGTTGCGCGGCGTTTTTGCCGACAGGAAGCGCGTAGTACCGTAGCCGCGCAGAGAAGGCACAATCACGCGATAGCCTTTTGCCGCCAGCGCAGGCGCGACTTCAGCGTAGCTGTGAATATCGTAGGGCCAGCCGTGTAACAGAATGACCGGTTGGCCGTCTTTAGGACCAATGTCGACATACCCGACGTTAAGATCGCCGGCGTTAATTTGCTGTGGACGATCGAAAGCCGCCGCTAAGTTAGTGCCGGTGACTTCGGCCTGACATGACATGACGGTGCCAAGGGAAACGGTGAGAGCAAGCGTTGAATAAGCGAGTTTGCTGAACATGTTGGTATCTCCGGTTGAGTACAATTCACGGAGATATAACAACAGTTCAATGTATAGCGGATATGTGCGGAAACGCGTTTATTGCAAGCCTGTGTATGTATCTGGAACACTGATACAGTGTGATACAAACACAGGCTGCTGCCTTAAAGGGAGAGACGATAGCGAACGTAATCGTCAGCGTCACCGTATCGATCGTAGAGTTTACGTGCCGGATTGTTCTCCCGGGTAACCCAGTAGAGCTTTGACCACTCTTCGCGCTTGCCTTCCGCTATCAAGGCATCAATCAGCGCCTTACCCGCTCCCGCGCCGCGCTCGGCTGCATCAACAAACAGATCTTCCAGATAGCAGATGGGCGCGGTTGACCAGGTTCCTTCGTGCAGAACACACATTGCGAAACCGATGACCTTTGCGTCTTTCTCTACCACCCGACAGAACATCGGTGAATGCGCTGAAAGCGCCCTTTCCCATGTCGATGCGGTAACGGACTCCTCGAGGTAGCAATCATAAAAATGGGTATAGCCATCCCACAGCGGTCGCCACTGGGGATAGTCATCTTCGCGTAGAGGTCTTACCGTGACAGCCATGCGTTCCTCACATTACAAGTCGATTGCCATTTCAAAACAGCGTAAATCAGCCCCCGCCATACGCGAGTGATGATAGTTTTCGCGCAGCGTCACAAACCCCAGCTTCTGATAAAAGGCGTGGGCGTTAGGCGTTGCATCCAGCCTCAGGCGGGTTATCCCCCGGCTGCGCGCCTCGTGTGTAAGCGCCTCGATAATTCGGGTCGCCATGCCTTTTCCGGTGGCTGTGGGCAAGGTGAATATGGCCTCCAGGCAATGGGTATCGAGATCCAGATAGCCGGTAGCCGCAATGACGCCCTTCTCGTCTTCCACCACGTAAAAAGGGTAATCAATGACCATTTGACGGTAATGCTCGGGCATAAGATCCGGCGTCCAGCGTGCAATCACGTCAGCGTCGTAGCTGGTTTTGCAGCCGTGACGAATCGCCTGATTGCGTATATTCCAGAGTATTTCGGCTTCCTGTGGATGAGCAGTTCGTAACGTCATATCACCTCTTCAATATTTCGCCATTAAAGAGACGTTGCCCATTTTTGGTAGTGAATAACCACAGCACGCCTCACCAGAATGTGATAGAGATGAAAATACCAGAACGCAAACAAAAACATAACGCTTAAATAAGGAGATCCGCAGATGACAATACCGACCCTCACGACAGAACGTCTCCTGCTGAAACCGCTGGTCGCCGAAGATGCGGTTCAGATTCAAAAGCTGTATCCGCGCTGGGAGATCGTTCGCTATTTGGTCTCTTCCGTGCCCTGGCCCTACCCGGATAATGGCGCGGAAAACTATGTGAATAACGTCGCGCTGCCGGATATGGCAAAAGGGATAGCCTGGATCTGGAGCATCCGCCGTCGTGAGGTGCCGGATGCGTTGATGGGGATTATCTGTCTGTACGATGTTGACGATAATAACCGCGGATTCTGGCTGGCGCCGGAGTTTCAGGGACAGGGATATATGCGTGAGGCCAGCATTGCCGCGACGGATTACTGGTTTAATACGCTCAACAAACCCGTTTTGCGGGCGCCGAAGGCCGCCGCGAACAGCCGCTCCCGTCGTATTTCAGACAGCAGCGGCATGCGGCTCATCAGAACGGAAAAGAAAGCCTACGTCAGCGGGATATTGGACTCCGAACTGTGGGAGATCACCCGCGACGAGTGGAACGCCCATCAGGTCAGCTGATAGTGCTTATCCGGCATCAGCCTTTCCGGAATGTTCTCTTCATCGTTCATCTGCAGCAGATCGCGTTCCATCATGTTGCAGATGGCGTCCAGCGGAAGGTCGTTATCTTCTGTGCCAAACGGGTCTTCCAGCTCTTCCGCCAGGGTGTCCAGCGAGATAAAGGTGTATGAGATCAGCGCCGAGACAAACGGCGTCATGTAGTGCAGATCCACAACCAGCGCGAACGGCAGCATGATGCAGAACAGATACACCGTGCGGTGCAAAATCAGCGTATAGGCAAACGGCACTGGCGTTGTCGCAATCCGTTCACAGCCGGAAAGGACGATGGACATATCGTTGAGGCGGTTGTTCAGGCTGTGGAACAGGATGTCCGAAAGCTGCCCGTTACGCCGCCGCACGGCCAGCCACTCCCCCATGACCAGCAAAATACGGTTCGCCGGCGAGTTGGCGCCCATTACCTGAGCTAAAACGTCCGGGGCAAGATAGCGAGAGAGCTGGTCAGCGTTCATTTCCCGGCGCAGGGTCATGCGCAGGCAGTTGGCAAAGGCGATCTGCAGGCGGACAAATTCCCCCAGGTGCTTATCGTCCGGCAAAGTGTTTTTTACCTCGCGAAACAGCGAGCGTGCCGCTATCATCAGTTGCCCCCACAGCTGGCGAGCCTCAACGTAGCGTGAATAGCAGGCGTTGTTTCTGAAACCAAGAAAGATTGCGATCGCCACGCCGAGAATGCTAAATGGCGCCACGGTAAATTTGATGCCCAGCGAGGTATACCACGGCAGCATCAGGATAACGGCGATAGAAAGCAGGAAGTTGAGCAGCAGTCGGGTATAGATTTTGGGAAGTACCGAACCGTGCCAGACAAAAATCAGTTGTAGCCAGTGCTGTTTAGGACGAACAATCATAGTGAGTTTCAGGCAAGAAAAGAGCGTGGCTATTAAACGTGATCCCCATCACGGTTGCAAGCATGTTAACGGAACATTGCATTCTCTCACCTGAAGAATGAAAACCGCACGGTGCTGCATTTGATTTTAAAAACAGGGTAAATAGTATGTTGTAACTAAAATAATGCCTGTTTAAACCCGGCCGAAGCCGGGTCACGTAATTAGCAAAGCGGCTTCACCGCTGCGCGCATGCCCTTCAGCAGAATGGCATCAAGATCCCGCGTCACCTGATCAACCAGACCGTCCACCTTCGTCAGGTCCTGCTCCCAGTGCGCTTCTACGCTCAGCACGGCGTGCACCAGTTCGCGGGTAGCGAGCTGATTATCGCGATGCTGCGCCCATAGCTGTTGATAACGTTCCAGCCAGAACGCATCATCCTGCACCGGATAGTTCGCTCCGTTACGCTCCGCGCGATAAAATGCGATCAGTGCCGCTAACGCAAACGTCAGACGCGCTGGCAGTTGACCTGAGACCTTCTGCCCTGCCAGCAGCTGCGGAAGAATACGCGTGCGATACTTGGTCATGCCGTTGAGCGCGATGGAAAGCAGCTGGTGTCTGATGTAGGGATTTCGAAAACGCCCTGTTACCGCGCTGGCGAACGACTCCAGTTCGTCGCGGGGCAAATCGAGAACCGGAATAATTTCCTCATAAATTGCTTTTTCGACGAAAGCGCACACGTCTTCATCATTCATCGCCTCGCCAACCGTGTCCAGCCCGGCCTGATAGGCCACCGGTACCAGCGCCGTGTGCGCACCGTTAAGAATGGCGACTTTACGCTCTTTATAGGGCTTGATGTCGTCGACAATCAACACGTTTAACGGGTACTTATCCAGGCGCAGTTCACCAGCCAGCGAGGCTGGCCCCTGAATGACAAACAGATAAAAGTGTTCAGCCGTGTCCAGGAACCCATCGTGATAACCCAGCTCGGCCTCAAGCGTGTCCACTTCATCGCGCGGGTAACCGGTTACGATACGGTCAACCAGCGTTGAGCAGAAGTGGTTTGCCTCGTTCAGCCACTGGATAAAGGCGGCAGGCAGCGCCCACTCCTGGGCATAGCGCAACACAAGTTCACGCAATGCGTCACCGTTGTAGTCAATCAGTTCACACGGAATGATAACCCAGCCCTTGTCAGGCGCGCCGTTAAAGTGGCTAAAGCGCTCAAACAGCAGGCGCGTTAGCTTCGCCGGGTAGCTGACGGCTGGCGCATCGTCGAATTTATCCCCCGCGTGATAGCTGATTCCGGCTTCGGTGGTGTTCGAGAAAACAAAGCGCATATCCGGACTGTGTGCCAGTTTCAGAAAGGCGTCGTAATCGTCGTAGACGCTGATTTCACGGTTAACAGAGCGGATAAGTCGGGCTTCACTCACCTCTTCGTCCTGCTCATTCAGGCCACGAATGATGGTGGTGTACAACCCATCCTGCGTGTTCAGCGACGGCGGGAAGTCGCTCTGAATAGGACGAACGATAACCACACCGGCGTTGAGATCGGTATGTTCATTCAAAAGGTCAATTTGCCAGTCGACAAACGCACGCAGGAAATTGCCTTCGCCAAACTGAATAATGCGTTCGGGATACTGCGCACCGGGAAAATCACGACGGTTGAGCGTGTTCACAAGAGGGTTCCTTTTATGATTAGTCATACAGCCTGATAAGATTGGTACGATAACTTATCAAAACTTTACGACCAGATACCCTGTTTCGATCAATCCCCGGCGTGGTTGTGAAAAAATTATAAGAATTTATAGAACACCGACGTGGCCGTCATAGCGCCGTCCGGCATCAGGGCGTAGCGCGGGATCTCACCGACCTTTTGCCAGCCGGCACGCTGGTAGAAGGTTTCGGCGCCGCTGCCGGTGGAGGTATCGAGCACCAGAACCGAAATGTTTCTGGCCCGGGCCTCAGCTTCCAGCGCTTCCATCAGCGCCATTGCGGCCCCTTTTCGACGCGCTTTTTCATGAACCAGCAGCTTTGCCACGTCCGCACGGTGCGGCTGGTTTTCCGGCTGGTCGGTAATCAGTTGCACCGTGCCGATGACGCCCTCCTGCGGATCAATACTGGCCAGCACCACGCGCTCGTTGCGCCCTACGCTGTCAGCTATGCCGAGCCAGAATGAACGGGCCTTCTCCAGGTTAAAGGGCAGCATAAAGCTGACGGATGCGCCGCCGTTTACGCAGTTTTCGAGGATCCCGGCCAGCGCATCAAGATGGGTGAGAATGTCGTCGCGGGTGAGGTTTTTGATTTGCAGTGAGGTATTCATTTTTTGTCCTTACGTTGAATACCCTCACTTTGCATTTAACATTTCATTAACGCAAACGGAACGGTCATACGCTTTTGTTATGTCATCTGGCCCGCTGCCGCTGCTGCTTCATGGCATACATTTTTTCATCGGCATCTTTGAGCCACTGCTGCAGGTCGTTGCCGTTATGATCGAATTCGCTCAGCCCCCAGGAGAACAGAAGCGACCACGGATGTAGCTTGCGTGCATTGTAGTTTTCGACCTGCTCGGCGAGATACTGCATGGCAATCCACGCGCCCTTCTCATCCGTATCAGCAAACAGCACGGCAAACTCATCGCCACCAAAACGAACCAGCATATCCGCTTCGCGGAAAGAGGCGCGCATCAGCTGCGCCATGGTCTTTAACGCCTTATCCCCCTCTTCGTGCCCGTAGCGATCGTTAATCTCCTTGAAACGATCCAGATCCAGCCAGCCGAGCGTTAACGGCTCCGCCCGGCGACGGGCGATGGAGAGCGTGAACCGCACGAGCTGGTTAAAGCCCCGTCGGTTGAATAATCCGGTCAATTCATCCGTGGTCGCCGCGCTGATTGCCGCAAACTCATCTTCAGCCAGCGCGCCCAAATCCCCCAACACGGCGAGATCGGTCGCTGAGAACTCCCGCGGTGCGTAGTCAATCAGGCAAAGCGAGCCAACGCTTGCGCCGTTACGTAAGCGCAGCGGAAAGCCTGCGTAAAACCGCACGCGAGGTTCGCCGGCCACCAGCGGGTTATCCGCAAAACGATCGTCCTGAAGCATATCCCCGACGATCAGCGGTGCTTCGGTGAGGATGGTATGGCCACAAAAAGAGATGTTGCGCGGAACGGAATCGGGGGCCTGCCCATCCGCCGACTTAACGATCAGCGTATGCTCATCAATAAGGTTGACCATGGCCAGCGGTACCTGGAAAAAGCGTTTTGCCAGACGCGTTAAGCGGTCAAACGCCGGGGAACTGTCAATCTCAAGCAGACCCGATTCGCGCAGCGCGTTAAGTCTGTCAATTTCATTTTCAGGTGTTGCAGGTGCTTTCATAATGTCTCCTGACGTAAAGCGTTACTCAAAGCGTAGCTTAAACCGAGACATTGTCAGCGTTCGACGTCCTGTTAAGCCGCTATCCATTTCACGTCAATGCGTTATGACGATTTGCTCGTCCGCCAGCCGGGTACGAGGCTGCAGGCGGTAAGCGCAGAACGCATTAAATATCATTTTTGGGCGTTCATCTGTATCACCAGCCAGCGGTGGATCACGCTGACGATATAATGTTGCTGCTGCGCGCTCAGCTGCACGCCCTGGGGAATGTTATGCCATTTTGCCAGACAGCCCCGGCAGCAGGTCGCGGTGGCATGCTGGGCGATAAACACCGGGTGGCCACGCATGGGCGTCTGCTTGCCGTCGTTTGCGGGTTGCGCGGGTGCAAGGCGTTTAGCGACAAAATCGGCGGCATGCTGGTCAATGGTTTCGGGGCCTTTGTCCCAGCAGTACTGTCGTTCCTTATTGCCTAAGCGGAAGCGCGAGCGAAACGTCGATCGCGCCAGGCGGGAAAAAAGGGGATCCAGGTCAGACATCAGTATACAGAACGTCCCAGGCGCTGGGTCAGCTTCTCCAGAACCGCCACGCCGGCAAGTGAATTTCCCGTTTCATCCAGCTCCGGGCTCCAGACGGCAATCGCCATTTCATGTGGCACAATCGCCACCACCCCGCCGCCAACGCCCGATTTGGCCGGAAGGCCAACCCGCCAGGCAAACTCCCCGGCGTTCTGATACATGCCGCTGGTAGCCATCAGGGCGTTAACCTGACGGGCCTGAAGCGGGGAAACCACCTCCTGATCGAGATGCGGCGCGTGCCCCTGGTGCGCAAGGAACAGAAACGTCTGAGCCAGCTCAACGCAGTTCATCTTCAGGGCGCAATAATGGAAGTAGTTTTGCAGCACGGTCGCCACGTCGTTGTGGAAGTTACCAAAGGATTTCATCAGCCAGGCGATAGCCGCGTTGCGGGCGGAGTGTTCAAACTCCGAGCGCGCCACCACTGAATCATAGGCAATGTCGTCCACGCCAGAAAGCTGACGAACAATCTCAAGCATTCGCTGACGCGGTGCGCTGAGGCGGCTTTGCAGCATATCGCAGACCACCAGCGCCCCGGCGTTGATAAAGGGGTTACGCGGTTTACCCTGTTCGATTTCGAGCTGAAGCAGTGAGTTAAAGGGCTGGCCGGACGGATCTTTTCCCACGCGCTGCCAGATCTCTTCTTCCTCATACTGGCGCATCGCCGCGACCAGACTCAGCACTTTAGAAATAGACTGAATAGAAAAGCGTTCAGTGGCATCGCCTGCCTGGTATCGCTGTCCGTCTATGGTACAGATAGCGATGCCCAGCTTATTCCCGCTCACCGAGGCAAGGGCCGGAATGTAGTCGGCCACCTTCCCCTTTCCCAATAACGGACGAACCTGCGCCAGAATCTCGTCCAGCATCTCATTATGGATGACCGCAGCCACTCTTTGCTCCTTGCCCTCAGGCTAAAACGGGCTGCGAGTATAACAGAGGCTAATGTATTGCGTCAGGCGCTAAGACGAAAACGCGAAACGGCCTGCAATAAAAGATCGGACTGCTTTTGCAGGCGTTCAGAGGCCTCCGAGGCGTCAGAAACCAGCATATCCGTCTGGCGTGAGACCTGATTCAGCGCCTGTAGCTGGCGCGTCATCTGGTGAATACTTTCTCCCTGACTGAGCGTGGCGGTCGAGATTTCATTCAGCAAACTGCTTAAATTGCCCACCAGACCGGTGACCTGCTGCAGGTTCTCTTCCATCAGATTCACGGCGCGGGAGCCGTCTTCAATGCCCTGCACGGAGCGGTTGATCAACTCCTGAATGGTCTGCGTCGAGTGGCTGCTCTTTCGCGCCAGGAGCCCGACTTCCCGGGCGACGACGGCAAACCCGCGCCCCTGGTTTCCTGCATGGGCGGCCTCAATGGCGGCGTTGAGCGCCAGAATGTTAGTCTGAAACGCCACGCTGTCGATCATCGCCACGATCCCGCGCATCTCGGACGATCGCTCGACGATCGCCTGCATGGAGGCATTCACGGTCGACATCATCTGGTCGCCTCCTACGGCAGCCTGACGCGCTTCATCCGCGCGCGAGCTGGCGAGGCGGGCATAGCCGGTATTCCCTTCCACGTGGGTTTCCAGCGTCGCGATATGCGCTGTGACCTCCTCCAGCTCCTTTGCCTGACGCGCCGACTGCTGGTACAGCTTCTGGTTTCCCTCCGCGAGGGAGCCAATGTTCTCTACCATCGTGGCTGTGGCGTGGCTGACCTGCGTCACCAGCTGCTGCAGGCCGCGCTGCATGGTGGCAACGCTGTCGCTAAGCTGCCCCGTCTCCCGGTTAAAGCGCATCACGTTTGGCGGCGTGCCGGAGAGATCTCCTGCGGCCAGCCGGTTAATATGTGTAATAAGCCGACGCAACGGCGTAATCACCCACCTGGACATGCCGAACCAGACGGCTGCGGCGATGGCGAGCAGCAGAACCGGCGCCAGCAGGAACAACGTTTGCAGACCGGAGAGCTGCGCCATTAAAGCCTGACGCCCCTGCATGGCCTGCTTCTCGCTGGCCTGCTGATAGCGCGCGTAGTTGTCGTTAAAGTCGGTCTGAAAAGCCTGTGCTGGCACGGCAAAAAAGGCATCAATCGAGTTGGTTCTGACAAGCGCTTCCGATTGCTCCTTAATGGCATCGTAGAAAAGCTGGTAACTGTTAATCAGCGCCTCATCTTTTGGCGGGCTGAGCGCCAGCCAGGCCTTCCATGCCTGCTGAGAAACCGCCAGCGACTTTTGTGCGTCGTCCATCAGGCTGTGCCAGCTTCCTTCCGAGCCGGTTTCTTTATCCTGCATAAACCAGACGCCGGAGCGGTTGAGCAGATCGCTCGCCGCCAGCAGGGAGACGCGCGCCAGATCCAGCTTGCTCTGCTGCTGATACGCCAGCAGGTTTTGCCGTTCATTGCGCTGAGCTTCCTTCAGGGAGGCGTTCAGCAGAAAGGATGAGGAGAGCTGCAGCGCGGAGAAAAGGCCAATAATACAAAAGATACCCGTCAGCAGGCCAAACTGGCGAGGGATAAGACGCTGCGCAATACGGCGAAAAATTTGCGTTAGGTTCATAATTTTCTTCAGTAACAAGACGTTAGACGCGTGCGAGTCTACGAAACGAAAATGACAGAACCATTGCAGATAAATGACAACGGCCCTCGTGATGAGGGCCAAATAAATTACACGCGATCCTTCCACACCGTCTGCACATTACAGAACTCGTGCAAACCAAAATGGGAGAGCTCGCGGCCAAAGCCACTTTTCTTCACGCCACCAAAGGCCACGCGCGCGTCGCTGGCGCTGTATCCGTTGATAAACACCCCACCGCACTCCAGCTCGCGAGAGAATTTATCCGCAAGCGCTGCGTCGGCGGTGAAGACCGTGGCAGACAGGCCAAAGTCGCTGTCATTGGCAAGCGTCAGGGCGTGCGCCGCGTCTTTCGCAACGGTAATGGCCGCGACCGGACCAAACAGCTCCTGGCGGAAGGCCGTCATCGACGGGGTGACGTTCGCCAGCACGGTTGGCGCGTAATAATTCCCCTCACCGCTGATTTTCTCTCCCCCCAGCAGCAGCGTTGCCCCTTCTGCCAGGCTCGCCTGCACCTGCTGATGCAGTTCATCGCGCAGATCATAGCGCGCCATCGGGCCAAGGTAGTTCTCTTCTTCATCCGGCGAGCCCATCTTTAACGCGGAGACGGCGTCAACGAAGCGTCGGGTAAAGGTGTCTGCAATACCCTCTTCCACAATGAACCGTTTGGCCGCCGCGCACACCTGCCCGGTATTCTGGTAGCGCCCTGCTACCGCCGCCTTCACGGCAAGATCCAGGTCGGCATCGTTGAGAACGATGAACGGGTCAGACCCCCCCAGCTCAAGAACGCATTTTTTCAGCGCCGCCCCCGCCTGCGCGCCAATGGCTGCCCCGGCGCGCACGCTGCCGGTGACGGTTACCGCCGCAATGCGACGATCGTTAATCGCCTGGCTTACGCCGTCATTGGTGGCGTTCACCCAGCCGAATACCCCTTCAGGGAAGCCGGCGTCCGCAAAAATCTGCGCGATAAGTTCCGCCGAGCCGAGCACATTGGGCGCGTGTTTGAGCAGATAGCTGTTACCTGCCAGCAGGATCGGCACCGCGCCGCGCAGCACCTGCCAGAGCGGGAAGTTCCACGGCATCACCGCCAGAATTGGCCCCAGCGGACGATACTCGATGACCGCGTTGTTATTCTCGACCTGCGTGGGTTCAGCATTCAGCATCGCCGGGCCATGTTCGGCATACCAGTCGCAGAGGCCCGCTGATTTCGCCACTTCCGCACGCGCCTGCTGAATGGGTTTTCCCATCTCGCGGGACATCATCCGGGCCATCTCTTCCGCGCGACCGCGCAGCGCGGTGCCGAGATCGCGCAGCTTCTGCGCCCGGTGGGCTACGCTTTCGCACCGCCAGTGACGAAAGCCCGCATCAGCCAGCGCGATGGCACGTTCAACCTCTTCCTGCGTCGCCCACGGATACGAGGCGAGCGTTTCGCCCGTTGCAGGGTTAACGGACAGAGCATGTGTAGCAGATGAATATTTCATGATGTTCTCCACGCATTTCGGTTGATTAAGTGTGGCTCACTCTGCTATTTCTTAAAAATGAATAATACTGACCACCTTATTCACGAAACGAGAATGCTATGGACTTAACCCAGCTTGAAATGTTTAACGCCGTCGCGCTGACGGGCAGCATCACCCAGGCGGCGCAGAAGGTGCATCGCGTACCTTCGAATCTGACGACCCGCATCCGCCAGCTGGAGGCCGATCTTGGCGTGGAGCTGTTTATCCGTGAGAACCAGCGTTTGCGCTTATCTCCCGCCGGGCATAACTTCCTGCGCTACAGCAGGCAGATCCTGGCGCTGGTGGATGAAGCGCGCATGGTCGTCGCGGGCGATGAGCCGCAGGGGCTGTTTGCCCTCGGCGCGCTGGAGAGCACCGCCGCCGTACGCATCCCTGAGACGCTGGCGCAGTTTAACCAGCGCTATCCGCGCATCCAGTTTGCCCTTTCTACCGGACCGTCCGGGACGATGATTGATGGCGTACTGGAGGGAACCCTGAGCGCCGCCTTTGTCGACGGGCCGCTGTCGCACCCGGAGCTGGAGGGGATGCCGGTCTACCGGGAAGAGATGATGCTGGTCACCCCTGCCGGGCAGACGGAGGTAACGCGCGCTGCGCAGGTGAGCGGCAGAGATGTTTATGCCTTTCGCGCAAACTGCTCGTATCGCCGACACCTGGAGAGCTGGTTTCATGCAGACAGAGCCGCGCCGGGACGCATTCATGAGATGGAGTCCTATCACGGCATGCTCGCCTGCGTCATCGCGGGCGCGGGCATCGCGCTGATGCCGCGCTCAATGCTGGAAAGTATGCCGGGCCACCATCAGGTTGAAGCCTGGCCGCTGGCGGAAAACTGGCGCTGGCTCACTACCTGGCTGGTGTGGCGACGCGGGGCGATGACCCGCCAGCTGGAAGCGTTTATAGCGCTGCTAAACGAACGTCTTCAACCAGCGCCTTCTCCATAAACAGGCTGAGCGGATCGCCCACATACGGGGCAAACGCCGGACGCCGATCGTAGCCGCTTCGTTCATAAAGACGAATCGCGGCATGCTGTTTGATGCCCGTTTCCAGCCGTACGGTATGGCAGTGACGGCTCAGGGCCTCATCTTCCAGCGCGGCCAGCAGCTTCTCAGCCAGATGTTGCCCGCGATGGGCCGGATCGATATAAACCCGCTTCATCTCCCCCGTTCCGTCGCCATTGAGCACGATAGCTCCACAGCCAACGGCCTGAAGCTGCGGGTCGCGGACGATCATCAGGATAAGGGATGTCGCGGGCAGTTCTGAAAGATCGAGCAGATGGTTGCTTTCGGCGGGATAGAGTTCGCTCTGATAACGGTCGAGGGCCGCAATCAGCATAAGAATGTCCGGGTGACGTGCAGATTCAGAGGTAATGGAATACATGGCAGGCTCCTTGCTTTATTTGTGAAACTCAATGTCAACATAGCGCAGGCCTGCCAGGCTGCTTCATAGTATTAACTTATCGCGCAGCCGCTAGCGTAAAAAGATCCGCCCTTTCAGGTACAGGGTGGCCTGACCAGCAATGAGTACGCGGTCGCCCTTCAGCTCGCAGCGAAGATCCCCGCCGCGGTACGACACCTGGCGGGCGTTGAGCGACGTCTTACCCAGCCTTTCACTCCAGTAGGGGATCAGCATGCTGTGCGTGGACCCGGTAACCGGATCTTCCGGCACCCCTTCGCCCGGGCAGAAAAAGCGGCTGACGAAGTCATATTCCCCTTCGCCCGGCGCGGTTACGCAGACCATTTTGCCCAGCGGAACCATCGCGCCAATATCCGGCATTAATGCCTCCACCTGCTGCTGGCTCTCCAGCACCACGAGGTAGTCTCGCCCGACGCGCACCTCTTTTGCCGCCGGGATGCCCAGCGCGCTAAACAGTGCAGGCGGTGGGTTATCGACGACCTCCGTGGACCATGCGGGGAAATTCAGCGTCAGCCAGTCGCCGCTGCGTTTGACCGTCAGCTCCCCTACGAAGCGCGTGGTAAAGTGGATTTCCGTATGCGGATAGTCCAGATACTCAAAAATGACGTGTGATGCCGCGAGGGTCGCATGGCCGCAGAGATTAATTTCATGCAGCGTGGTGAACCAGCGCAGTTCAAATCCGCCGTCGGTACGCACAAAAAACGCGGTTTCCGACTGGTTATGCTGCTGTGCCATTTTGAGAAGCGTCTCGTCCGGCAGCCACTCTTCCAGAGGACATACCGCTGCCGCGTTGCCGCCAAAGGTTTTGTCGCTGAAGGCATCCACCAGATAAAAATCAATTTCCCGCATTGTCTCTTCCTCTTTTGTTATCAGTTTTAGCGCAGATACACAGTGCCTTTCAGGTAGCACGACGCCTGACCGCTCATCAATACGCGCTCCCCTTTCAGCTCGCAGCGCACATCCCCGCCGCGCGCCGAAACCTGACGGGCAAACATTGCCGTTTTCCCCAGCTTTTCGCTCCAGTAGGGGATCAGCATCGTGTGCGCGGATCCGGTCACCGGATCTTCCGGAACGGCAACGCCCGGTGAGAAGAAGCGGCTGACAAAGTCATATTCCCCTTCACCCGGTGCCGTCACGCTCACTTTATGCTCGCCCGGCGTCATCGCCGAAAAGCGCGGCGCAAGCGCTTCAACCTGCCGTGGATTTTCCAGCACAATCACCCAGGCGCGGCCTTTACGGGCTTCAACGTAATGGCGGATACCGAGCGCCGCGAGCAGCTCCGGCGGCGGCGTCTCTTCACGGGTCGGGCACGCCGGGAAGTCCAGCGTCATCCACTCGCCCTCCCGGCTGACCGTCAGTCGGCCAGAGGCGGTATCAAAGTGGATCCGCGAGTCGGGGTAATCGAGTTCATTAAACAGAACGTACGCGGCGGCCAGAGTGGCGTGACCGCAGAGATTGACTTCAGTGAGCGTGGTAAACCAGCGTAGCTCAATGCCGCCCTTAGTGCAGACGAAAAATGCGGTTTCCGACTGATTATGCTGCTGCGCCATTTTCAGTAACGTTTCATCCGGCAGCCATTCGTTCAGCGGGCAAACCGCTGCCGGATTGCCGCCGAACGAGGTATTGCTGAATGCATCTACCAGATAAAAATCAATCTCCTGCATTGTCTTACCGCCTGTTTTTGCTGTGTCGTACTTTTATATTCAATGAAAACAACGCCCCCGGCTACCGCTTTCATAAGGTAAATATTGAGATCTGCGTCACATAATGGTTGAGTTTTCGCCGTATGACGTTTTAAGATCGCCTTCTCATCTTTCCAGCAACGAATCTCCGACATCCCTATGACAACGAACACAGTTTCCCGCAGGGTCGCGTGGCTACGCGTGGTCACGCTGGCCATTGCCGCATTTATTTTTAACACCACAGAATTTGTTCCGGTTGGGCTGTTGTCTGACATAGCAGAAAGCTTCCAGATGGAAACGGCGCAGGTGGGGATTATGTTAACTATCTACGCCTGGGTGGTGGCGCTGATGTCTTTGCCGTTTATGTTGCTGACCAGCCAGATGGAGCGGCGCAGGCTGTTGATCGGCCTGTTTGCCCTGTTCATTGCCAGCCATGTCCTGTCGTTTATGGCGTGGAATTTTACGGTGCTGGTTATTAGCCGCATCGGCATTGCCTTTGCCCACGCGGTATTCTGGTCGATCACCGCGTCGCTGGCTATTCGACTCGCGCCGGCGGGTAAACGCGCCCAGGCCTTGAGCCTGATTGCCACCGGCACCGCGCTGGCGATGGTGCTGGGGCTGCCCATTGGCCGCATCGTGGGACAGTACTTCGGCTGGCGTACCACCTTCTTTGCCATCGGCATGGGCGCGCTGGTGACGCTGGTGTGTCTGATTAAGCTGCTGCCCGCGCTGCCAAGCGAACATTCCGGCTCGCTGAAAAGCCTGCCGCTGCTGATGCGTCGCCCGGCGCTCCTGAGTATCTACCTGCTTACCGTTATCGTGGTCACCGCGCACTACACGGCGTACAGCTACATTGAACCGTTTGTACAGGTGGTCGCGGGCTTTAGCGCAAACTTTGCCACCCTCTTACTGCTCATTCTCGGCGGCGCGGGCATTATTGGCAGCGTGCTGTTTGGTAAACTGGGTAACCAGCATGCCTCCTTGCTGGTGAGCAGCGCCATCGGCCTGCTGCTGGCGTGCCTGGTGCTGCTGCTCCCTGCGTCAGGCAGCGAAAGCCAGCTGGCGATCCTGAGCCTGTTCTGGGGCGTGGCGATCATGATTATTGGTCTCGGCATGCAGGTGAAAGTCCTGGCCCTGGCGCCGGATGCCACGGACGTGGCGATGTCGCTGTTTTCGGGGATATTCAATCTCGGGATTGGCGCGGGGGCGCTGGTGGGCAATCAGATTAGCCTGCACGTATCGATGTCGGCGATTGGCTATCTGGGGGCGATTCCGGCGCTCGTCGCGCTCGTCTGGTCGGTACTCATCTTCCGCAAGTGGCCGGTGGCGCTGGAGGAACAGGGGCAGCACGGGTGAGGTTTATTTATGCCGGGTGGCGCATGGCGTCCTGAAATCAGGACGCCCGTACGATGCCACACTGCATGGGGAAATTACTTGCGTGGCATAACCGTATCGACAACATCAGCAGGTCAGATTGACCCACAGTATAAGTATTAATACTGTCTTTCTTCCTCTCCACCCAGATAGACATATCTTTCATGGGTTATGTCAGCCTGGCACTGATAGATATTAATTCTTGTTTCAACAGGCGTGGCAGTGGAAGACGCATCACTGATCTTCCCGCATTTTTTAGCTTTCTCGTTAATCCAGAGATTCTGTTCTTTTTTCATAGAGGCCCTGACTGACTCTGGAAGAGATTTCCAGAGATTATTGAGTTGACTATCGTTCTCAGAATAGGCCAGCACTGCATCGTTTAATTTGTTGTTGAGATCGGCTTTCTCAAATTCGGATTTATTCATGGCCAGCATAGTCATATCGACCAATGACTGGGAGACATAATCTCTGTCAGAATATTCATAGGATGCTGAAATGTCTTTCTCATTGTCCGCCAGGGATAATATATATACAAAATTATCCCATTGAACACTGTTATTAAGCACCTTGCCACCACCTTGATTTATCCGCTCTAGTTTCTGAGGATAGGCTGCAATAAACCCAAGGATTTCCATAGGTATGGCGAGCGTGACCTTAGCGGAGCAACTGCGGTTTGAATCATTTTTATCAAATGGTTTAGTTGTAACATTCTCCAGATGAATGGCTATTTGATTTGCTTTTTCCTGGTATGATTTAAGTGGTTTTCCATAAAATTGCGAAGGCGTTGCCAGATACGTTTCCTGCAATTTACTCATTGCATCATCTCTGATTTTTGCTTGCATAGCAGCAACAGCATCCTCACGACCACATTTAAATTCGGGCGCAGAATCGAACAAGCCTGCAGTGGCAGTAAATGAAAACAGCAACGTACTGAGTACGATAAAAGAATATTTTGCACGCATGACACTATCCTGAAAAGAAATGAGTGCAGTACATTACTTTAAGAACTAACGAGCGACAAGTCTGGCTATGCTCATTTAACCCGGTTTGAATTAAAAAAGTATTTTTCCGGAATTTATTTGTATTCATTTAATAAATATTTTACATACCGGGTAAGGGTAATCCGTTACCCGGCAATGACATCAGTGGTAGGTCTTAATAATCTCCAGCACGCCGTTAATAATAAACTGCACGCCCATACAGACCAGTAAGAAGCCCATCAGACGGGAAATCGCCTCGATTCCGCCCTTGCCCACCCAGCGCATGATCGCACCGGAACTGCGCAGAGACGCCCACACGATAACCCCAATAAGCGCAAAAATTAGCGGTGGCGCAACGGTCAGTACCCAGTCCGGGAAGGTAGAGCTGTCGCGCACCGTCGATGCAGAACTGATGATCATCGCGATGGTACCCGGCCCGGCCGTACTCGGCATGGCCAGCGGTACAAAAGCAATATTCGCGCTCGGTTCGGACTCCAGCTCTTCAGATTTGCTGGTTGCCTCCGGAGACTCGTGCGCTTTCTGCGCCGGGAACAGCATGCGGAAGCCGATAAAGGCCACAATCAGCCCGCCCGCAATACGCAGCCCGGGAATTGAAATCCCGAAGGTATTCATCACCAGTTGTCCGGCGTAGTAGGCCACCATCATAATGGCAAACACATACACCGAAGCCATCATCGACTGATGGTTGCGCTCGGCGCTGTTCATATTCCCTGCCAGCCCCAGGAACAGCGCCACCGTCGTTAACGGGTTAGCTAACGGCAGCAGTACCACCAGCCCGAGACCAATTGCTTTAATCAAATCCAACATAGTGCGTTGTTGTCCTTATCCATATTTAACATCGCAATTATAGGGTGAAAGTGTGACGTTCAGCCATCGGCGCAACGTAACGATAGTTTTCCTTTGGGAACGATACTCATTAGTTATCTTCCTGATTTGAAAGGTTGCAAAAATCGTTCATGAAACGTTTTAGCAATTCGTGGCATCGGCTGATTCATTCAGTTGACTTATACTTGCCTGAGCAATAATATCTGCCGTGATTAAACTACTTGCCAGGGCAACCATTGTGAAAAGCACCAGTGATATCTTTAACGACGTTGTTCCGCTGGGTCGTCTTATTCATATGGTTAACCAGAAAAAAGATCGCCTGCTCAATGACTACCTGTCACCGCTGGATATCACCGCAACACAGTTCAAAGTGCTGTGTTCCATTCGCTGCGAAGTGTGTATCACGCCGGTTGAGCTGAAAAAGGTGCTCTCTGTCGATCTGGGTGCGTTAACCCGCATGCTCGATCGTCTCGTCTGCAAAGGATGGGTAGAACGAAGCCCTAACCCGAATGACAAACGCGGCGTACTGGTCAGGCTCACCAGCGATGGTGCGGCTATGTGCGAGCAATGTCATCAATTAGTAGGACAAACACTGCATCAGGAACTAACAAAAAACTTAACGGCAGATGAAGTGGCTACCCTTGAGCTTTTGCTGAAGAAAATACTGCCGTAAACAGAAAAAGAGGTATGACGATGTCCAGACGCAATACTGACGCTATCACTATTCATAGCATTTTGGACTGGATCGAAGATAACCTGGAATCGCCGCTCTCCCTTGAAAAAGTGTCTGAGCGTTCAGGTTACTCCAAATGGCACCTGCAACGGATGTTCAAAAAAGAGACCGGTCATTCATTAGGTCAATATATTCGCAGCCGCAAGCTGACGGAAATTGCCCAGAAACTGAAAGAAAGCAATGAACCGATCCTTTATCTGGCGGAGCGTTACGGATTTGAATCACAGCAAACCCTCACGCGTACGTTCAAGAACTATTTTGACGTGCCGCCTCATAAGTACCGAATCACCAGCGTGCCGGGTGAATCCCGTTATCTGTATCCGTTAAAACACTGTAGTTAATCATCGCCTGTAAAAGACGTAACCGAGGAAAAAATGAAAGTTACCGCCTCCGCCGCCCTCGCCTTGCTGGTGCTGTTTTCCAGCCAGACCTTCGCGGAGCAAACCCCAGGTGCAACGCAGCAAA
Source organism: Enterobacter sp. 725m/11 (assembly GCF_011683705.1). NCBI lineage: Bacteria > Pseudomonadati > Pseudomonadota > Gammaproteobacteria > Enterobacterales > Enterobacteriaceae > Enterobacter > Enterobacter sp. 725m/11. The sequence goes on from NZ_JAAQOK010000001.1 coordinate 129,176, forward strand.
ATAATCATGACACGATGATTTTGCCGTCAGCACATGACCAGTCGCCTTATGATTTCAACCACATGGGTGCTGGTAGCGACAAATCCGACGAATTAGGCGTGCCTTATTATAATCAGCACGGCCTCTGATTCGTTTTTGCCCCGCAGCCGCGGGGCTTTTTTATGCCCTATCCCCTTACCCGCGCCGCCCGGCGAACCCGCAGGCCAAACACGTTGATGTACAGCCCGGCCATGATCAGCACGGCACCGAGCAGCTGCAGCGCGCTCAGCGTTTCATCCAGCAGTATCGCCGCACTGGCAAGCCCCACTACCGGAACCAGCAAAGACAGCGGCGCGACGCGCCAGGTCTCATAGCGCCCCAGCAGCGAACCCCAGATCCCGTAGCCCACGATGGTGGCGACAAACGCCAGATAGATAAGAGAAAGGATCGTAGTCAGATCGATCTCGACCAGGCTGTTCAGCATCACCTCCGGGCCATCCAGAATAAACGACGCCACCAGAAACGGGATTATCGGAATCAATGCGCTCCAGACCACCAGGGACATCACCTGAGGCCTCGCCTCGTGCTGCATAATCAGCTTGTTGAAAATATTGCCGCACGCCCAGCTCAGCCCCGCCGCCAGCGTGAGCATAAACCCGAGCAGCGCCACATCCTGACCGTTCAGGCTTGCTTCAATCAGCACCAGCACGCCAAATACCGCCAGCGTTATCCCCGCCAGCTGCTTGCCCTGCAGGCGTTCGCCAAACACAAATGCGCCGAGAATAATGGTAAAGAACGCCTGCGCCTGTAACACCAGCGAGGCCAGACCGGCCGGCATGCCGAACTTGATGGCGCAGAAGAGAAACGCGAACTGGCCAAAGCTGATGGTCAGACCGTAGCCCAGCAGCAGTTTTAACGGGATTTTCGGACGGGCGACGAAAAAGAGCGCCGGGAACGCCACCAGCATAAAACGCAAACCGGCCAGCATCAGCGGGGGCATGTTGTGCAATCCCAGCTTGATGACCACAAAATTGAGCCCCCATACCACGACCACCAGCAACGCCAGCAGTCCGTCTTTACGCGTCATACCCTGCCCCTGATTATTAATAATTTGTTAACACTTCAAGGTAACAGAAAAAAGTGTGCCGCGAGAAGATCATTATTTCTGGCAGGCAGCTGAAGCACTTAGGGATAAATCGGGTGCTATACAAGCCCCTTATGTCATGGTAATCCTGTTAACACTCGTCTAAAAAAAGCATAAGCAACCGTCGGGAAGGAATATGAAACCATCTCTCAGGCGCTCAACCGCAGCGCTGCTGGCATCGTCATTGTTATTAACCATCGGTCGGGGGGCAACGCTGCCGTTCATGACCATTTATCTCACGCGCGTGTTTAATATGAGCGTCGAGAATATTGGTTATGCCCTGACGATTGCGCTGACCGTTGGCGTGGTGTTCAGCCTGGGATTTGGCATTCTGGCCGATAAGTTTGATAAAAAACGCTATATGCTGATCGCGATCGTGGCTTTTATCGCCGGTTTTGTCGCGATCCCGCTAGTGGATAACGTCACCCTGGTAGTGCTGTTCTTTTCCCTTATTAACTGCGCCTATTCCGTCTTTTCGACGGTGCTGAAAGCCTGGTTCTCGGACGTGCTGACCTCCAGCCAGAAAGCGCGCGTCTTCTCGCTCAACTACAGCTTCCTGAACATTGGCTGGACGATAGGGCCGCCGATTGGCACCCTGCTGGTGATGTACAGCCTGCAGCTGCCGTTCTGGCTGGCGGCCTTCTGCGCCGCGCTGCCGCTCGGGTTTATTCATTTCTTCGTGCAAAAAAGCGTCGCGCTGGATACCGCCGAGGAGAAGATGCCCTGGCAGCCGTCGGTGCTGCTGAAAGATCGCGCCCTGTTCTGGTTCACCCTCTCCGGCCTGCTCGCGTCTTACGTGGGTGGATCGTTCGCCAGCTGCATTTCGCAATACGTACTGGCCGCCAATGCCGACAGCGATTTTGCCCAGAAGGTGGTCGCCGTGGTGCTGCCCGTTAACGCCGCCGTGGTGGTGACGCTGCAGTACGCGCTGGGACGCAAGATCTCTGCCAGCAATATTCGGCCTTTAATGACCGCCGCAACGCTGTTTTTTATCCTGGGTTTGGGAGGCTTTATGCTCTCCGGGGAGAACCTGATTTACTGGGGCATCGCTGCCGCCATCTTTACGCTGGGTGAGATTATCTACGCACCGGGTGAATATATGCTGATCGACAACATCGCCCCGCCGGGGATGAAGGCCAGCTATTTTTCCGCGCAGGCGCTGGGCTGGCTCGGCGCGGCGGCAAACCCGATGATTACCGGCATTATCCTGACCAACCTGCCGCACTGGTCGCTGTTTGCAATCATGATGGTTGCCATCGTCGTTGCCTGGCTGATGATTTTGCGGGGAATGAGCGTGAAGGCGTGGAACGAATCCCCCAAAGCGGCGTAAAAATAGTGGCCGGGTAAGGCGAAGCCGCCCCCCGGCAATAACGCATCAGTGGTGCAGCATCTCCTCCACCACCTGCTCTTTGTACATCTCGTTTGGATAATAGGTCGGCCAGTTGTCCATCTCTTTCAGCAGCGCCTCGTGGGAGGTATTGCCCATAAAAATATGGAAGTGCGATGAGGCTTTCGGCCCGATGATGTGGTCGCTGAACTGCACGAACTTCGGCGCCTTGCTGTCGGCATCCTTACACTCAAACAGATAGCGAACGCCTTTTTTGCCCGATGCGTAGGTCAGAATTTTGTAGCCACTGTAGTCATACTGACAGCTGCTGACCGCCTTGCCTCTGTGGAATTCCATTACGTTATTTTCAATGCCGATGGCATCCACGTCCGTGGCATATCCCTTGCGGTAATACGCTTTCACCTCGTCAAAGGTTTTGCTTTTATCCTTCTGCGCTTTCTGTTTGAAGACCGGATCCAGCGAACCGTCCAGCAGGAACGGATACACCGACTGCCAGGTGCCATCCCAGTCGGACAGCGCTCTGTCCTTCACGTCTTTATCCTCAAACACGCCGTTCGCCGCTTTCTGTTCCGCTTCGGTCATCTGATGGCCGTGCGAGTGAGCAAACAGCTGGCCACTGACCAGCAGCGCCCCCAGAGTCATGGCAAATTTTCCAATATGTGCAGCCAAAGTAACGCCCTCATTCCGTTTTATAAGAATGAGGATGTTATATTATAACATTTCAGATCGCAACCAGCCCGCGAACGCCCTCCTGCTCCATATTTTCGCCCCTCCCGCGCTGAATGATAGTGCCGCGGGACATCAGGAGATAGCTGTCGGCCAGCTCGGCGGCAAAGTCGTAAAACTGCTCGACGAGCAGGATTGCCATGTCGCCTCTGTTTGCCAGGGTGCGGATCACCTGGCCAATCTCTTTGATGACGGAAGGCTGTATGCCTTCCGTCGGTTCGTCCAGAATCAACAGCTGCGGACGGCTCGCCAGCGCGCGACCAATCGCCAGCTGCTGCTGCTGCCCGCCGGAGAGATCGCCCCCGCGGCGGTGCTTCATCTCTTTGAGAACCGGAAACAGCTGCCAGATCTCGTCAGGAACCTGCTTCGCCTCGCGGGCGGAAAAACGCGACAGCCCGAGCAGAAGGTTCTCTTCCACGGTCAGGCGCGGGAAAATCTCGCGACCCTGCGGGACATACGCCACGCCGGACTGCACCCGCTGGTGCGGCCTGCTGTGGGTGATCGTTTTACCCTGCCAAATGACCTCCCCGGTTTTCGCCGGGATCAACCCCATCAGGCACTTCAGCAGCGTGGTTTTCCCGACGCCGTTGCGCCCCAGCAGACAGGTGACTTCGCCGGCAGCGGCTTCAAAGCTCACGCCGCGCAGGATATGGCTGCCGCCGTAGTACTGATTCAGTTCGTTAACCTGTAACATCATCGCTCCTTAGCGGCCCAGATAGACCTCAATCACCTGCTCGTTGGCCTGCACCTCGCGAAGCGAGCCTTCCGCCAGCACGCGCCCCTGATGCAGCACCGTGACGTGGTCGGCAATCGTTTCAACAAAGCCCATGTCGTGCTCCACCACCATCAGCGAATGTTTGCCCGCCAGGGTTTTGAACAGCTCGGCGGTGTATTCCGTTTCCGCATCGGTCATCCCGGCGGCGGGTTCATCCAGCAGCAGCAGGTGCGGGTCCTGCACCAACAGCATGCCGATCTCCAGGAACTGTTTCTGCCCGTGCGAAAGCAGCCCGGCGCGACGGTCCCGCTCGCTACCAAGACGCAGAAGAACCAGCATCTCGTCAATGCGGTCCCGCTGCTCGCCGTTGAGTTTTGCCCGCAGGCTCGCCCAGACGGATTTATCGGTTTTCATGGCGATCTCAAGGTTCTCCCACACCGTCAGCGCTTCAAAGACCGTGGGTTTCTGGAATTTTCGGCCAATCCCCTGGCGAGCAATGGCCGCAGGCTCCAGCCCGGTCAGGTCGATGGACTGGTCGTAAATCGCTCTCCCGCTTTTGGGTCGGGTTTTGCCGGTGATCACGTCCATCAGCGTGGTTTTACCCGCCCCGTTGGGGCCAATCACGCAGCGCAACTCGCCCACGCCGATATTCAGGGAGAGATCGGTCAGCGCCTGGAAGCCGTCGAAACTGACGTTAATAGCCTCAAGCTGAAGCACCGGGTCAGTCTGGTCCCGGTAGCGATCGCCGGGCAACTGGCGGGTAAATAACTCTTCCGTTGGCTGCATTATTTCTCTCCCTTACGCAACAGACCGTAGACGCCGCGCGGCAGGAACAGCGTGACAGCGATAAAAATCAGCCCCAGAAACAGCTGCCAATACTCCGGCATGGCAACGGTAAAGAAGCTTTTCGCCCCGTTCACCAGCGCCGCGCCAATCACCGGCCCCACCAGGGTGCCGCGCCCGCCCAGCGCCACCCAGATGGCGGCTTCTATCGAGTTGGTCGGCGACATTTCACCGGGGTTAATAATGCCCACCTGCGGAACGTACAGCGCCCCCGCCAGGCCGCACAGCACGGCGGAGAGCGTCCACACCAGCAGCTTGAACCCGCGCGGATCGTACCCGCAGAACGTCAGGCGATTTTCCGCGTCGCGCACGGCGGTCAGGATGCGGCCAAACTTGCTCTTCGCCAGCGCAAATCCGGTGCCCAACGCCAGAAGCAACAACAGCACGGTGGCCAGGAACAGCGCGATGCGGGTGGTCGTTTCCGTCACCGAAAACCCAAGCAGCGTGGTAAAACCGGTGAAGCCGTTATTGCCGCCAAAGCCGGTTTCGTTACGAAAGAACAGCAGCATGCCCGCGTAGGTCAGCGCCTGGGTCATAATCGAGAAGTAAACCCCTTTGATCTTCGAGCGGAAGGCAAACCAGCCAAACACCAGCGCCAGCAAACCCGGCACCATCACGATCAGCACCAGCGCCCAGGCAAAGTGCTGGGTGCCCCACCAGAACCACGGCAGCTCGCTCCAGGAGAGAAACGACATAAACGCGGGCAGGCCGTCGCCTGACGCCTGGCGCATCAGGTACATGCCCATCGCATAGCCGCCCAGGGCGAAGAAGATGCCGTGTCCAAGAGAGAGCATACCGGCGTAGCCCCACACCAGATCCAGCGCCACCGCAACGATGGCATAGCAGAGGATCTTGCCGATGAGCGTCAGCATCCAGGTCGACAGCGCCAGCGGATGCGTGGCGGGCAGCAAGGCGAAAAACGGTAAAATCAGCAGACACGCCACCAGCAGGCTGCCTGCAATCTGTGTCGTGCGCGGCGCTTTACGCGCCAGCGTTAAGGTCAGCGGCTGGCTCATCAGTCAATCACCCTCCCTTTCAGCGCAAACAGCCCCTGAGGGCGCTTCTGGATAAACAGGACGATCGCCACCAGAATCACGATCTTGCCCAGCACCGCCCCCATCTGCGGCTCAAGGATTTTATTGAAAATGCCCAGCCCGAACGCGGCAGCCACGCTGCCTGCCAGCTGGCCTACGCCACCGAGAACGACTACGAGGAACGAGTCGATGATGTACCCCTGACCAAGCTCCGGCCCGACGTTCCCAAGCTGGGATAACGCCACGCCGCCTAACCCGGCGATCCCTGAGCCCAGCCCAAACGCCAGCATATCGACGCGCCCGGTCGGTACCCCGCAGCAGGCGGCCATGCTGCGGTTTTGCGTCACCGCGCGCACGTTCAGACCAAGACGCGTTTTATTCAGAATCAGCCAGGTGAAGAACAGAACCAGCAGCACGAAGCCCAGCACCACAATGCGGTTCCACGGCAGGGTCAGGTTAGCAAAAACCTGTACCCCGCCGGAAAGCCATGCCGGGTTTGCCACCTCCAGGTTCTGGGCACCAAAGGTCATGCGCACCAGCTGGATAAGCATCAGGCTGATCCCCCAGGTCGCCAGCAGCGTTTCCAGCGGACGACCGTACAGGTGACGGATCACGGTGCGCTCCAGCACCATTCCAATGCCCGCCGTCAGGCAGAACGCTACCGGCAAGGCGATAACGGGATAGAGCGCCAGCCACTGAGGCGCAAGCCCGGCCATTGCCTGCTGCACCATCCACGTAGCGTACGCCCCCAGCATCAGCATCTCGCCGTGGGCCATGTTAATGACGCCCAGCAGGCCGTAGGTGATCGCGAGCCCCAGCGCGGCCAGCAGCAGCACCGACCCCAGAGAAAGCCCCATAAATGCCTGGCCCAGCAGATCGCCCCACATCAGGCGATGCGTAATCTAGCTAAGGCTCTCTTCTGCAGCCGCGCGCACGCCGGCGTCCGGCTCGGTCTGCGCCTGGGTAAACGGAGTGAGTCTGGACTGTACGTCCGGATCGTCTGACTGGCCAAGCAGTTCGACGGCCCTGCGGCGCACCTCCGGCTGCGGGCTCGCCAGCTGGAGGTTTGCCACCGCCAGCAGCAGCGCCTGACGCGCCACAGCGTCCGCTTCATCCCCGGCGCGCTTTTCCAGAAAAGCGAGCATGTCGGGCTGAGCATCACGCTGGAGCTGACGGGCTGCCGCCCGCCTTTCGGTGACACTGTCACTAACAAGCTGATGCGTGGCAATGGCCGTTGCAGCCAGCACGCGCAGCCGGTTTGTCAGGCGTACGGCTTTGGTTTGCCCTACTGCCGCACGCGCCTCACCGAGCGAAACCATTTCGCCATTACGCTTCGCAAAGGCGTGCTTTTGGCTGTCGGTATACAGGTTTTCCTTTTGCAGGGACTGAAGCAGCGGAAGCCTGGCGGCATCCGGCGCAGCGGCCCACTGCGTGAGGAGCTCCGCCTGCTGGCCGCGGCTGGCGGCAACAAAACGATCGGCATCCGATGCCTGCGCCATCCCTGGCAGCAGTCCGGAAAGCCATACAAGAGCGATGAACATGCGCATGGCGTTCATGACGTTTCTCCCTGAGGCAATGGCCTAGTTGCTGGCGGTTTTCATCGGCTGGTCGGGCTTTTTGTCATTCCCGGCGATGAACGGACTCCACGGCTGGGCGCGCACCGGCTGTTCCGTCTGCCAGACCACGTTGAACTGGCCGTTGCCTTCAATTTCACCGATCATGACCGGCTTATGCAGATGATGGTTGGTAGCATCCATGGTGAGCGTAAAGCCAGATGGCGCCTTAAATGACTGACCGGCCATCGCCGCGCGCACCTTATCCACGTCGGTGGTGCCTGCTTTTTCCACCGCCTGTGCCCACATATGGATCCCCACGTAAGTCGCCTCCATCGGGTCGTTGGTCACCACGGTATCGGCATTCGGCAGCTTGTGCGCCTTCGCATAGGCTTTGTAATCCGCGACGAACGCCTGGTTGGTTGGATTATCCACGGACTCAAAGTAGTTCCACGCCGCCAGGTTACCCACCAGCGGTTTGGTGTCGATCCCGCGCAGCTCTTCTTCGCCGACGGAGAACGCCACCACCGGCACGTCGGTGGCCTTCAGCCCCTGGTTAGCCAGCTCTTTGTAGAACGGCACGTTGGAGTCGCCGTTGATGGTCGACACCACGGCTGTTTTGCCGCCGGCGGAGAATTTCTTGATGCTGGCGACGATGGTCTGGTAGTCGCTGTGACCAAACGGGGTGTAAACCTCTTCGATGTCCTTATCCTCAACCCCTTTCGAATGCAGGAACGCGCGCAGGATCTTGTTGGTGGTGCGCGGGTAAACGTAGTCGGTACCCAGCAGGAAGAAGCGCTTCGCCCCGCCGCCGTCCTCGCTCATCAGATATTCCACCGCCGGGATGGCCTGCTGGTTCGGCGCCGCGCCGGTATAGAAGACGTTTGGCGACATCTCTTCGCCTTCATACTGCACCGGATAGAACAGCAGGCCGTTCAGCTCCTCAAACACCGGCAGCACGGATTTGCGCGAAACCGACGTCCAGCAGCCGAACACCACCGCCACTTTATCCTGGCTCAGCAGCTGGCGTGCCTTCTCGGCAAACAGCGGCCAGTTTGAGGCTGGATCCACCACCACAGGCTCCAGTTTCTTACCCAGCACGCCGCCTTTGGCGTTGATCTCGTCGATGGTCATCAGGGCGACGTCCTTCAGCGGGGTTTCGGAGATGGCCATCGTGCCGGACAGAGAGTGCATGATCCCCACTTTGATGGTGTCGGCCGCCTGCACGCCAAAACTCATTCCCATCGCCACGACGGACGCGGATAACGCAAAGGCTTTTAATAAGGTACGACGCTGCATATTTTCACTCCTGAAAAAGAACGCTGTGCGAAAACGTCCGTTACGGCATGGACGCGGAAATAAAGGTGTCAGCGAAGCAGGAGCAAAAAGGATGCCAGAATGGAGGAAGCGCTATTGCAGGAGACAGACGGCAGGATGTAAAGAGAACGACTCAGAATGGCACAGCGCTGCACTTTTATAATGCAGCGCTGAGGAAGCGCTTTTACCAGACTTCGCTGGCGATCTGCGTCACCAGACGGACCTTATCCCACTGCTGGGACTCACTCAGGCTGTTGCCCTCTTCGGTGGAGGCAAAACCGCACTGCGGGCTGAGGCAGATTTGCTCTTTCGCCACGTATTTCGCCGCCTCTTCCAGACGGGCCTTCACGCCTTCCGGGTTCTCCAGCTCACCGTTTTTCGTGGTGATCAGGCCCAGCACCACCTGCTGCTTGCCCGGGCGAACGAAGCGCAGCGGCGCGAAATCCCCGCTGCGGTCGTTATCGTATTCCAGGAAGAATGCGTCAACGTTGACCGTCCCGAACAGCACTTCCGCCACCGGCTCGTAGCCGCCTTCGGAAATCCAGGTTGAACGGAAGTTACCGCGGCAGACGTGCAGCCCGATGGTCAGATCCTCCGGCTTGCCTTCCAGGGCCTTGTTCAGTACGCGGGCATAGATTTGAGCCAACTCATCGGCATCGTCGCCGCGCTCGCGGATCTGACGGCGCTGGTCATCCGAGCAGAGGTAGGCCCAGACGGTGTCGTCCAGCTGCAGATAACGGCAGCCCGCGTCGTAGAATGCGCGGATGGCGTCGCGCCAGGTGGTTGCCAGATCGTCGAAATAGTCGTTCAGATCCGGGTACACCGTCGCGTCGATGTCTTTGCGCCCGCCGCGGAAATGGAGCACGCTTGGGCTGGGAATGGTCATCTTCGGCTGGGCATTGCCGCTGATGCTTTTCAGATAGCGGAAGTCTTCCAGCATCGGGTGGTCGCCAAAGCCCAGCTTGCCGGTCACGCGCACGCCGTGGGCTTTGGTTTGTACTCCGTTGAACTGAATCCCCTGCTGTGAATCGTAACGCTCAACGCCCTGAAGACCGTCGAAGAAATCGAAGTGCCACCAGGCACGGCGAAATTCACCGTCGGTCACCACATGCAGGCCGCACGCGCACTGCTGCTCGACGACGTGGCGAATAGCCTCGTCCTCCACCGCGCGAAGCTGTCCGGCATCAATCTCGCCGCTGGCGAACTTCAGGCGAGCCTGCTTGATGGCATCCGGGCGTAAAAAGCTGCCGACTACGTCGGCGCGGTATGGGGCGTGCTGTCGTTGCATGGAAATCTCCTCAGTCTGCCGGTATTAATTGCCCGCAGTGATAATTCATCATTTGAATCTTTAGACTTCTGGATGTCTAAATGTCCAAAAAAGATGTCATACCTGACCGTTTCCGGCAAACGAGAAAATTTCACGTGTGTTGAAAAAAATTCATCTTCACAGCGCGTCAGCGTGCGCCTGGCTGGCAAAGGCGTAGCGTTCATCTTCCCAGCCGGTGATGCCGCCGAGCATGATTTTGACCGGCAGCCCGAGACGCGCCAGCTTCAGCGCCGCCCTGTCCGCGCCGTTACAGTGTGGCCCCGCGCAGTAGACGACAAACAGCGTCCCTTCCGGCCATTGAGACATCCGCTCAGCGGTCATCTGGCTCCACGGCATATGCAGTGCGCCCGGCACATGGCGGCGGGCAAACTGTTCCGGGCTCCCCACCACGTGCAGCAGCACGAAGTCCTGCTCATTATTGGCGATGGCGTGATGCACGTCGGCACAGTCGGTTTCGACGCTCAGGCGACGCAGAAAATGGGTAACGGCTTCCTGCGGCTCGGCAGCCGGAAATTCAGTAACATAGCTCATGATCCTTCCTCATCTTTGGCGTTTGTGTTAACACTACTCTATCCACAAATTCAGCCCGTGAATGCGCTCGCTTATGCCAGAAAACAGCAAAAAGATGACAAACTTAAGACAGGTTACCCGTCCGCAGGTGGTGGTGCTGGCGTATGACGGGCTATGTACCTTTGAGTTTGGCGTGGCGGTTGAGATTTTTGGCCTGCCGCGTCCGGAGCTGGGCGACGACTGGTATCGTTTTGCGGTGGCGAGCGTGGATAGCGGAGAACTGCGGGCGACCGGCGGGATCCGCATCGTTACCGATGGGAACTTGAGCCTGCTTGCGTCGGCGGACCTGATCGTGGTTCCCGGCTGGCGGGGGCTGGACTCACCGGTTCCTCCGGCGCTCTGCGAGGCGCTGCGCCAGGCCAGCGCGCGCGGATGTCAGCTGCTGTCCATCTGCTCGGGCGTGTTCGTGCTGGCCGCTACGGGGCTGCTGAACGGACGTAAAGCCACGACGCACTGGCGCTACATTGACGCGCTTAAGGTCCGCTACCCTGACATCGAGGTGGTTGAGGATGTGCTCTACCAGGACGAGGGCGATATCCTGACGTCCGCGGGCAGCGCGGCGGGGATCGATCTCTGCCTTCATGTTGTACGAAGGGATTATGGGCTGGAAACCGCCAACAGCGTGGCGCGTCGGCTGGTGATCCCCCCTCACCGGGATGGTTCACAGCCGCAGCAGCTGAGCCGCCCGGTGGCGCAGCTGCGTGAGAGCCAGCGCCTGGGCCAGCTATTTGATTTTCTGCACACGCACCTTGTCGAGCCGCACAGCGTCGACTCGCTGGCGCGTCGGGTCGGCATGAGCCAGCGCACCTTTCTTCGTCGCTTCGAGGCGGCAACGGGCACGACGCCTGCTCGCTGGCTGCTTAATGAACGCCTTCTGAGAGCAAAAGATTATCTGGAGAGCAGCCGTTTAAGCATCGACAGCATCGCGGAACAGACCGGGTTTGGTCAGGCGTCGACGCTGCGTCATCATTTTCGTCAGCAGTTCGCGCTTTCCCCGGCTCAGTATCGCAAACAATTTTCACGTTCTGATACTCCCCGCTAGCGGCAAAAGCGCAAAAAAAAACCGCCATTATCTGGCGGTAAATGCTTGCATGGATAGATTTGTATTTTGGTCTCTACGTCCCCGACGCTCCATGGTCGGGCAGCGGATCTCATACAAACTAACACTGGCTGTCTCAACGAAAGCTAAACAGCCTGATTAACTCGCGCTGGTGTTGATTTGCAAATAGCGCATCAGGCCCTGCTCAGCGCTCTGCCTGGCATCATCGTTAAGGGCCTCAAGATAAAACGATCGCGATACGCCATAGGGAGCCTTTTCAGAGGGATATACCGCAAACTGGAATGTTTTTCCCCGTGCCGGATGGGTGCAGTCTAATTCCCAGCGCTGTTCATTTACTCTTTTACTAGTGCAGGCTACGCGTCCATAGTCGCTGGTTAAATAGGAACCAACGCGAATTTCAGCGGACTGAATATATTCTGGTTCGTCATTACCTGCATAACGAATCGCTGCAACGGCACCTACCGCAACAGCCAGAAGCGAAAACGCTATTATTTTTTTCATTTATGAATGACCCATTCCTTAGCCAGAGATTCACTATTATATAGGATTTATCCTTAAAGCGAACATCCAACTATGGACCAGAAATAGGAGGTTTACAAAAACGCACATATATTTTAAGAAAAATCTTAATCGGTATTATGAACCCACGTTATTTGACATTTTCTTTGCGCTATTTTGAAATATTGAATAATAACCCCAAACAATAATTGGCATGATTAACCCGCGCTGTTCTTATTGGGTGAATTTATGTTCAAAAAAGGGCTATCTTTTATCATGCTTATTTGTGCCCTCTTTTCTGGCCAGCTGATGGCCGGGCACAAAGGGCATGAATATGTTTGGGTAAAGAATGTGGAGCATCAACTGCGGCATGAGGCCGACAGTGACGAGTTACGCAGTGTAGCGGAAGAGTCAGCGGAGGGTTTGCGCGAACACCACCTGTGGCAGAAATCGCGCAAACCGGACACGCACGTAAGGTAATTAACTGCCCTTGCGTTTCGGAAGGGTTTTCATCAGATCGTCCGGGCTCACGGACGCAACGATACTGCCCGGCGGTGGCATTTTGAAAATGTGGTTTTTCATTTTGCCGATAACATGCATTTCACAAGGACGGCAGTCAAACTTCAGGGTCAGAACTTCGTCACCGTTGACCAGCTGCATGGGGGTGGCCTTCCAGCTTTTAATATTCCCTTTCGCCTGTTTCGGGCACAGGTTAAAAGCAAAGCGCAGGCAGTGCTTGGTGATCATCACCGGCACATCGCCCTTCTCTTCGTGCGCTTCATAGGCCGCGTCGATAAGCTGCACGCCGTGGCGATGATAAAATTCACGCGCTTTATGGTTGTAAACGTTGGCCAGGAACGATAAATGGGTGTCCGGATACACAGGCGCAGGAACGGATTCGGCCTTACGGCTGCCGCGCGGATACTGCGCCAGGCGTGCGGCATCCAGCATCTCTGCCGTTTCGCGGCGGAACTGGTTCAGCAGGCTGTTCGGCACGAACAGCGCGTCCGGCAGATTAACCTCGATGGTGCGCGCGTAGTAAATCGTCTGGCCCAGCTTCGCTACGCCGTCCTTCAGGCTGTTAAGCGCTTTATCCGCATTGTTTGCCACCTCGAACAGGCCATCAAGCGTATGCGTTACGCTGATGCCGTCTTCGCAGGTCATGGTCAGGATCAGCTGCTCTTCCCAGCCGCCCAGCTCAATGTCCACCGCGATGCGACGCTCGCTGGAGGTTTTCAGCAACGCCTGCTGCCAGTTATGATCCAGGTTACGGTTGAGCGGCGCGTTCGGCCTTGCCTTGTAGAGATCGGCAGGCATTTCATTCGGCCAGACGCGGTAGCGGTTCTCGCCGGTTTTTTCGACCGTGTTGGCGCGGAAGCCCACCACTTCACGCTTAATCATCACGTTCAGGCCGTCGCCGTTCGCCAGCGGCTCGGTCACTTCAACGTCCAGGTGATCTTTCGCCACTTTCAACACTTCACCGACCGGTAAACCGATAAACTTCGGTGAGTCAAACGCGCCGATATCCCCTTTGCGGGCGTTCACGAAATAGTCCGTGCTGCCGCGGTGGAAGGTTTTGTCCGTTGACGGAATAAAGAAATGTTCGGTACGACCGGCCGAGGCGCGCGCCAGGTCACCGCGATCTTCGATGATGGCGTCCAGCATCTGGCGATAGTGCGCGGTGATGTTCTTCACGTAGCTCATATCTTTGTAGCGCCCTTCAATCTTAAAGGAACGCACGCCCGCGTCGATCAGCGCGCCCAGGTTGGCGGTCTGATCGTTATCCTTCATGGAAAGCAGGTGTTTTTCGAACGCCACCACGCGACCCTGGTCGTCTTTCAGGGTATACGGCAGACGGCAGGCCTGCGAGCAGTCGCCGCGGTTGGCGCTGCGGCCCGTCTGGGCGTGGGAAATGTTGCACTGGCCGGAATAGGCCACGCACAGCGCGCCGTGGATAAAGAATTCGATCGTCGCGTCGGTTGCATGGTGAATATCGCGGATCTGATTGAGGTTCAGCTCGCGGGCCAGAACGATCTGCGAAAAGCCCACGTCGGAGAGAAACTTCGCCTTCTCAACCGTGCGGATATCGCACTGGGTGCTGGCATGCAGTTCGATAGGCGGAATATCCAGTTCAAGCACGCCCATATCCTGAACAATCAGGGCATCGACGCCGGTCTGGTAGAGATCGGTAATCAGACGCTGCGCGGGCTCCAGCTCATCATCATGAAGAATGGTGTTCAGGGTCACGAACACTTTCGCCCCGAAACGGTGGGCGAACGGCACCAGATCGGCAATATCGCGCAGGCTGTTGCTGGCGTTATGGCGGGCACCGAAGCCAGGGCCGCCGATGTAGACGGCGTCAGCGCCATGAAGGATCGCTTCACGGGCAATGGCGGCGTCGCGGGCCGGGCTTAAAAGTTCAAGATGATGGGATTGCAGGCGCATACTTCGTCGTTATCCGTTATGGTCAAAATGGCGGCTATTGTAGTCAGAAGTATGCGCCAGCGAAACAGTTTTGCGTAGCCTCAGCGGGGATAATGGATCAGAGAGTGAAAATGCACCGGCCTGTCGCTGCTGTTGCGGTAGGCGTGCGGTTTATCGCCGGCAAAACGGACGCCAGAATCGGCATGCACCGTCTGCCACTCGTCGTTGATGTTCATCTCCAGCTCGCCGCTGATGACCACCACATGTTCAATCACGCCTGCCTCATGCGGCGTGGACTCGCTCAGGGCACCCGGTGCCAGCGTGATGGAGAAATGATCGAACCGGAGCGTCTCATCCCAGGGAAAGAGCGGTTTGACCACCATCGCCTGCTGCTGTGAATCAAACACAGCCGGCCTGTCCGCCTCAGGCGTAATGAAAGCGGAAAACGGGACGTTCAGCCCGGTGGCAATTTTCCACAGCGTCGACACCGTCGGGCTGGACTCATTGCGCTCGATTTGCCCGAGCATCGCTTTCGACACGCCCGTTTCGTCCGCCAGCTTCGATAAACTCCAGCCGCGCGCCTGGCGCAGCGTTTTCAGCGTTGCTGCAAGATGTTGTGTAATGTCCATGCTCCCTCCTGATGGCCCTGAGCATACCACTTGTACGCTATAGCGCACAGTGTTACCTTATCGCGGACGTTATAACGCACAGCGGAGTTTCTATGCGCCCAACCTCTCATCTCGTTCCAGTCGTACTGGCTGGCTTTGTCGCCGTTCTGGTCGGTTACGCCAGTTCGGCAGCCATCATCTGGCAGGCCGCCGCGGCGGCAGGCGCCAGCGCGCAGCAGATTGCGGGCTGGATGACCGCGCTGGGGGTTGGGATGGGCGTCAGCACGCTGGCGCTCTCCTGGTGGTATAAAGCTCCGGTGCTGACCGCCTGGTCTACGCCCGGCGCGGCGCTACTCGCCACCAGCCTGCACGGCGTGACGCTGGCCGAGACAATCGGCGTGTTTATCTTCGCCAACGCGCTCATTTTACTCTGCGGCATGACCGGGCTTTTCGCCCGCCTGATGAAGCTGATCCCACACTCACTGGCTGCGGCCATGCTGGCAGGCGTACTCCTGCAGTTTGGGCTGCATGCGTTTGCCCATCTGGACGGGCACTTTCTGCTGTGCGGCAGCATGATTGCCGCGTGGCTGCTGGCGAAAGCGCTGGCACCGCGCTATGCAATCGTCGTTACGCTGCTGGTGGGCGGGATCGTGGCGTGGGCGGGAGGTGACGTTGTCACCGATAAAATCACCATTTCCTTCGTGACACCTGAGTTTATTGCGCCCACGTTCACCTTCACCAGCCTGGTGAGCATCGGCTTGCCCTTCTTCCTGGTGACCATGGCCTCGCAAAATGCGCCCGGTTTCGCGACCATGAAAGCGTCCGGCTATCCGCTGGCGGTCTCACCGCTCATTATTTTTACGGGCGGGCTGGCGCTGCTGCTGTCTCCCTTCGGCGTCTTTTCCATCTGCATAGCCGCCATTACCGCCGCTATCTGTCAAAGCCCGGATGCCCACCCCGATACCGGTAAACGCTGGCTGGCGGCTATCGCCGCGGGCGGGTTTTATCTGCTGGCGGGAGTGTTCGGCGGATCCATCACCGGGATAATGGCTGCGCTGCCGCTCAGCTGGATCCAGACGCTGGCCGGTCTGGCGCTGCTGGGTACCATCAGCGGGAGTTTATATCAGGCGTTGAATCATGAAGCGGAGCGCGACGCGGCTATCGTCACGTTTCTGATGACCGCAAGCGGCGTCACGATCCTGGGCATCGGCTCGGCATTCTGGGGGCTGGTGCTGGGCGGCGTAAGCTATGCCCTGTTTTCACGCGCTCGCCGCGCGCAGCTGTGACGGCGTGATGCCCATGACGCTGCGAAAACGGTTACTGAAGTGGCTGGCGGAGTTAAACCCGCAGGCCAGCGCGATATCCGTCAGCGGCGTCGAGGTATGACGCACCAGGTTTTTCGCTTTTTCCATGCGCCGTTGCATGACGTACTGATGCGGCGCCAGCCCCGTCGACTGGCGGAACATGCGGGCAAAATGGTATTCGCTGAGTGCGGCCTGCGCCGCCAGATCGGCCAGCGTCAGGGGCTGTCCGAGGTTTTCTTCAATAAATGCCAGCACGTTGCGCAGAACAAACGGCGATAGCCCGCCGGTAACGACCGGGAGCTTCCACTGAACGTTGGCGTAGTTTTGCAGCAGGTGGGTCAACAGCAGCGTAGAGGCCGTGCTCAGGGTGAGCTGGTTGGCCTGCTGCTGCCAGTCGCAGCCGAGCAGAAACTGGCGGTACAGCGCGGTGATCTTCGGGTCGCTGCCAAAAATGCGCTCGTCCAGAGTCAGCGACAGGGGCCGTTTATCCCAGATTTTTTCGCCCACATCGCGCAGGTGTTCATCGGTGCAGTAGAGATGGACAAACGACAGGTCATCGCGGATATCCCACGTCGATTCGCTCTCTTTCGGCATCAGACAGAAACGGTCCGGTCCCCCGCCGTTCTTCCAGCCGCCCGGCGTCTTTTGATAGCTCTCGTAACCGTCGGCGACGTACAGACTAAGGGTATGATGATTGCTTTTAACCGTTATCGTATCGTGCTTGTTGTACCACGCCGCCAGCTGAATGCCGGAATTGAGCGCGACCGTTTCCCGCAGGACCGCATTCTGCTGGCGAAGCGTTTCAAAGGTATCGTAAGCGTGAGACATAACCGTTAGCGCGTTATTGAGTGAACTGTCAGTCTAAGAACTGTTGTCCCCCGTTGCCAGCCCCCGGAAAAGAAAAAAGCGCAAGATTTTGCAAGTCTACCGCAAGCCGGTGAAAGCCCCAGAGCGATGACAGCGCCATACTGCGGGCTTCCGTGGTTTGAGAAGAGAAAAAATATGAACGCGTTATTATACGGACTGGTGGTGATCATCTGGGGAACCACCTGGATTGCCATTTTCCTGCAGCAGGGTCCCGTACCCGCCCCCGTCTCTATTTTCTGGCGTTTCGCGGTGGCCAGCGCCACGATGATGGTGGTGTTACTTGCCCTGCGCCGGTTGCGTAAGCTGGCGCTGCGGGATCATCTGTTCTGCATGCTTCAGGGATGCTGCGTCTTCTGCTTTAACTTCTGGTGTTTTTATACCGCGGCGGCACACATCAACACCGGGCTGGAATCGGTGATCTTCTCCATGGCGGTGCTCTACAACGCCATTAACTGTTTTATTTTCTTTGGACAGCGCCCGCCCGCGCGTTTTTGGACGGCGGCGGCGCTGGGTCTTGTGGGGATCGTGACCCTTTTCTGGGACGACCTGTTGGCCAGCGGCTGGAGCGTATCGCTCCTGACGGGCATTGGCCTTTCCGCCCTCGGCACGTACGGCTTCTCGCTGGGCAATATGATCAGCATGCGCCATCAGCGCAGAGGTCTGGAAACCATGACCACCAACGCCTGGGCTATGCTTTACGGCACGCTGGTGATGGGGTGTATTGCGCTCTTCAGAGGCGACAGTTTTACTCCGGAATGGACGGTCACCTACATGGGCGCGCTGCTCTATCTGGCCCTCTTCGGCTCGGTGATTGCCTTTGGCGCCTACTTCACGCTGGTGGGACGTATCGGCCCCGGGAAAGCGGCCTACAGTACGCTTCTCTTCCCGCTGGTGGCGCTCTCTATCTCAACGGTGTATGAAGGCTACGTCTGGCACATCAACGGTATCGTCGGTTTGCTGCTGATTCTGGGCGGGAATATGGTGATGTTCACGAAACCAGAGACCTGGTTCAGGCGCCTGCGTACGGCGTAAAAAAAACGGCCTGCGCAATGCAGGCCGCTTAACATTATTTCGCTGTTTTATGCACGTCAAACATGGTGGCGTCTGTCGCCATGTCGTCAACAACCTGCTTCAGCGTCGCAAAGGTCATCGGCGTACTTTCGTTATTCAGCTCTTTACCTTCACCTTTACGTACCACCTTCATCACCGGTTTATTGGTGGCCGCGTCGATCAGCTCACCTTCAAAGTAGAGATGGGTATCCATGGTGCGATGGCCGGTAGCCATCTGCGTACCTGCTACCACCAGCGCGACCGGCACCACTTCATAGAACTGCAGGCCTTCTTTCTGCGAACTCACCCCGGTGATAGCACCGCGGAAAATCAGGCTGTGTTTACCCGGCGTGGTCACAATCGGCTTACGGGTACCAATAGCCGTTTTCATTTTGTTATTGGTGTAATCCAGCAGCTCATCAAGGGTTTGTTTCCCGATCTGAGTCGTCGGTTTTGGCGTTGGATAATAGGTGATTGGCGTCCAGATAATGCTGTCATAGTTGGCTTCGTTATAGGAAGGGTCAACCCAACGCAGCGTTGGTTTACCCGTTGCAGACGTCGTCTGCTGCAAGCCGGAATAATCTTTTAAAAAGCCTGAATATTGTTCTGGAGCCGCGACTTTTGAAGAACAGCCCGCCACTGCCAATAAACCAGTAAGCACTGCAACTTTAAAAAAAGTTTGAGTACGCATGATAGTTTTCCATGTAATCTGCAAGTATGCATTTGAAGTTATAGCAAAAGTTCGGTGGGTTTGTTGTGACAAAAAATGACGTTGGGAGCACAAATTGCGAAAAGAGTGCCCGGCAGCGTACCGGGCAGAGAAAATTACTGATTAATATCCACCTGCCAGAACAAATGTTTGCCAAACGGATCGATTTCGTAACCTGTCACCTCTTTGCGCACCGGTTCGAAGATCGTTGAATGCGCAATCATGACCGCCGGCATCTGGTCATGCATGATCTGCTGCGCCTCTTTATACAGCGCCACGCGCTTGTCGCGATCGGTGGTTGATTTTGCCTCCGCGATAATTTTATCAAACGGCTTATAGCACCACTTCGCCGAATTCGAACCGCCGTTGGCCGAGGTGCAGGTAAACAGCGGGCCAAAGAAGTTATCCGGGTCGCCCGTTGCGGTCGTCCAGCCCATCAGGGCAGCCTGATGTTCACCGTCCTTCACGCGCTTGAGATATTCGCCCCATTCGTAGGTGACAATGTTGGTCTGCACCCCCACCTTCGCCCAGTCAGCCTGAATCATCTCCGCCATCCGTCTGGCGTTCGGGTTATAGGGCCGCTGGACGGGCATCGCCCACAGGTCAATACTCATGCCGCCGGCTAAACCGGCCTCTTTCAGCAACGCTTTGGCTTTTTCAGGATCGTAATCGTAATCCTTCAGCTCGCTGTCAGCGCTCCAGACGCCCGGCGGCAGCAGGTTTTTCGCCGCGGTGCCGGTGCCGTGGAACACCGCGTCGATAATGGCCGGTTTGTTGATCGCCATCGCCAGCGCCTGACGGACCTTCACGTTATCCAGCGGCGGCTTTTGGGTATTAAACGCCAGGAAACCGGTATTCAGCCCGGCCTTGCTCATCAGCGTAATATCTTTATTGGCCTTCATACGCGGCAGATCGGCCGGGTTCGGGAACGGCATGACCTGACACTCGTTCTTTTCAATTTTGGCAAAACGTACGGAGGCATCCGGGGTAATGCTGAACACCAGCCTGTCCAGCTTTGATTTCCCCTGCCAGTAGTCGGCAAACGCCGTAAACAGAATGCGAGAATCCTTCTGATACTGCGCCAGCTTAAACGGCCCGGTGCCAATGGGCTGCATATCCACCTTCTCCGGCGTGCCCGCTTTCAACATTGCATCGGCATACTCCGCGGAGAGGATCGAGGCAAAATACCATGCCAGATCCGCAACAAACGGCGCTTCAGGGTGCGCCAGGGTAAAGCGCACCGTGTGGTCATCGACTTTATCAATAGCGGTAATCAGGCTGCCAAACTCCAGGCTTTCGAAGTTGGAATAGCTGCCGTTTGAGACGTTGTGATAAGGATGGTTCACGTCCTTCTGGCGCATAAACGAGAAGATCACGTCATCGGCGTTAAAATCGCGGGTCGGCGTGAAGAATTTATTGCTCTGAAACTTCACCCCTTTACGCAGATGGAAGGTATAAACCTTGCCGTCGTCGCTCACCTCCCAGCGCTCTGCCAGGCTCGGCACCTGCTCCGTGGTGCCGGGTTTGAAATCGACCAGCCGGTTGTAGACCGGCACTGCGCTGGCATCCACGCTGGTGCCCGAGGTGTATAACTGGGGATTAAAGTTTTCCGGTGACCCTTCGGAGCAATACACCAGCGTTTTCGCGGCTACGGTGGAACTGACCGTGAGCGCAGCGAGTGCCAGCGTTAACGTTGTGCGTTTGCTTGTCATCATTTATTCCTGTCTTTTTAATTCGACGGCTAATTAATTCTTTTGCCATTTCATAAATAACATTAAAGTGAAGTGGCAAACACCCGAAAAATAAATAAGGAAGAAAACACTATGGGCTCGCCGCTTTCCAGACAATTAACGCACCGTTTTTTCCGCTATCTTGCAATTACCAGCCAGAGCGATCCGAAAGTGAAAACTCTGCCCTCCACGCCGGGCCAGCACGACATGGCGCGAGAGCTGGCGCAGGAGCTGGCGCAGCTGGGGTTAGACGACATCGTGATTGACGAATTCGCGACCGTGACGGCAGTGAAAAAAGGCAACGTGCCCGGTGCGCCGCGCATCGGCTTTATTACCCACATTGATACGGTAGACGTCGGTTTATCACCGAATATTCATCCGCAAATATTAACGTTTAATGGTGAAGATCTCTGTCTGAATAAGGAAAAAGACATCTGGCTGCGCGTGAACGAGCACCCGGAAATTCTGGCTTATCCGAATGAGGAGATTATTTTCAGCGACGGTACCAGCGTATTGGGCGCAGACAATAAAGCGGCGGTGACGGTGGTAATGACCGTACTGGAAAACCTCACCGCTGAGCATCAGCATGGCGACATTGTGGTCGCGTTTGTGCCCGACGAAGAGATTGGCCTGAACGGCGCCAAGGCGCTGGATCTGAAACGCTTCGACGTGGACTTTGCCTGGACCATTGACTGCTGCGAGCTGGGAGAAATTGTTTACGAGAATTTTAACGCGGCAGCGGCAGAGATCCACTTCACCGGCGTGACGGCGCACCCGATGTCCGCCAAAGGGGTACTGGTGAACCCGTTATTGATGGCGACCGACTTCATCAGCCATTTCGACCGCCAGCAAACCCCGGAGTGCACCGAGGGCCGCGAGGGCTATATCTGGTTTAACGGCATTCAGGCCGGACAGAACGACGCCGTGCTAAAGGCTAATATTCGCGATTTTGATAAAGCCAGCTTTGCCGCCCGCAAGCAGCAGATTGCGGACGTCGCCGCGCTGATTGCCGCCCAACACCCGACGGCGAAGGTCGACTATCGCATTGAAGATACCTACAGCAACATCAGCAATGCGATTGGTGAAGACCGGCGCGCCATCGACCTGATGTTTGAGGCGATGAAATCGCTCGGCATCACCCCAAAACCGATCCCTATGCGCGGCGGCACGGACGGTGCGGCGCTGTCGGCAAAAGGGCTACTCACCCCGAACTTCTTCACCGGCGCGCATAATTTCCACTCGAAGTTTGAGTTCCTGCCGCTGTCGTCGTTCGAGGCGTCTTACAAGACTGCCCTGCAGATCTGCCTGCTGGCCGCCCGTTAAGCGGGCTTGCGCGCCAGCATGGTGGCAAAGCGCAGCTTGATGCGGTTGCCGTTTTCATCGGTGCGGTGCAGTTCGCCAACCTCTTCGTTGTATTTGAGCAGCTCCCAGCCTTCGTAGTAGCTGCTCAGCTCACCGCTTTTGAACGCAAACGGGAAGCCGACGGTGCACGGGTAATCCGCCGTGTCCATCGCGGCAACGATCAGGTTGTAGCCGCCGGGTTTGGTGCAGCGCTGCATGTTGGCGATAAGGCCCGGAATGGTTTTCGCCTCCAGGAACATCAGCACCACGGTGGAAAGAATAAAGTCGTACTCGCCGTCAAAGCTCAGGCTGTTAAGATCTTTGACGGCAGTGTGCAGATTCTCAATCCCTTCTGCCGCCTTGATGCGCTCAATGTTATCAACGCTCATCGGGTTTTTATCCCAGGCGGTCACCTCGTGGCCGTTGGCCGCCAGGTAAAGGCTGTTGCGGCCATTTCCGCAGCCCAGATCCAATGTCTTGCCGGGCTTTACGAACCCCGCGCTGTACAGCACCTCTGAATGCGTACGGGTTAAGCCATATTTCTCTGTGAAGTAATTTTCATCGACAGCCATTATTTTTCCTCAGATTGCATAAGCAGTGCCTTATCAGTGCGCACCAGAAGTTTGCCCTGAATCAGCAGAATAAACGTACGGACCAACAGCATCCCAATGATGAGATTGGTAAAGATAAACAGCGGCACGGCAATGGCGTGGAAGAATCCAGACGAACTGCCGTGACCCAGATGCAGCCCGGTGGTAGCCAGAGCCGACACGCCAAACGAGAAACTCCAGAAGGAGGCGTTAAACGGCTGAGACACATACCACGGCAGCAGGCGCAGCATAAAGAGCAACTGCAACAGGCCGTAGCCGAACAGCATTTTGGCGAAGGTGTCGGCTTCCCCACCGTTGACGCTAAACCAGGCGCTGCACGCCACCAGCGCGGGCGCCAGCTGAATGCCTAAAGCGGTGCGCTGCGCGGTGGGAAGCTCCCCGGCGCTGCGAAGACGCTGGAGGATCACCGGCTCCAGGCTGAGCCAGGAAAAGACGCCCGCGCCGAGAAAAACGAGCCCTGCATCGTTGAACCCCAGAGCACCGCACGCCATCGCGCTGATGAAATTATTCGCCACCGTCGGCAGATACAATCCGGGCGTGGTGGCCTCCTGCGGGTGCCTGCCTCGCCAGAGCCCGGCGCTTTGCCAGGCGGAATAAGCAAGCTGTAACACCACGCCCACGCCTAACAGCGCCAGCGATACCGGGCGGAACCAGGGCACAAAACCGATGGCGACCAGCATGGTGGTGGCCGGAAAAAGGCTGACGAAGCTGCTCATTACCGGATGGCGCATCTCTGCCAGCACGCTGTGCGGGAAACGGATCGCACGGGTAATAAACGCCGTCGTCAGTAAAAACCAGCAGGCAACAGCGAGAGCGACCAGAATCTCACCCGGCCAGCGCGTCACCGGCCACAGGGTGCTGGCGTATCGCCAGGCGAAACCCATGCCGATGATGCCCAGCACCATGCCAAAATAGCCTGCGGGAAGGTTAAGCGCCTGTTCAGGTTTGTTTAATTTATCCATTAATTTGAATTTTTAAAATGTATTTTAAATGCCATTTTAAGGGGTTTCAGCAACGGATGCCAGCACAACGGAAAGCCGAAAGTTTGCTACGTTTAGTGAAGACGCATATCAGGGACCCCACGATGAATAAGTATCGGCTCAGCGATGAAACCCGGCTCTGGCAATGGAAAAATGGCGAAACATCCCACTCTACGACGCTGCGGCAGATTATCGCTACGGTGGACTTTAACGATGTGAAGGCCGGCACGAAAGGCGGCTGGATTGACGATGAGCGTGCCCTTGCGCAGGACGGAGACTGCTGGATCTACGATGAAAACAGCGTGGTATTCGCCGGCGCAACCGTGTCCGGCAACGCGCGCCTGACCCTGCCGTGCACCGTCAGCCATGACGCGCATATCGGCGATAACTGCTGGCTTGACGCCGCAGAGGTCAGCCACGGGGCGCGAATAAGTGACAACGTCACAATTCAGCACTCCTGTGTGCGAGGTGAGTGCCATCTCTACGGCGACGCGCGCGTGCTGCACAACAGCGTTATCATTGCCGCTAAAGGCCTCACGCCGGACCACGACCAGATCCTGCAAATCTACGGCAAGGCGACGGTAAGCCGATCGCGCATTGTGCATCAGGCACAAATATACGGCGAGGCGATGGTGAATAACGCGTTTGTTGAGCACCGCGCCGAAGTGTTCGACTGCGCGATCCTCGAAGGTAACGAACTCAACAACGTCTGGGTGTGCGACTGCGCCAAAGTGTACGGCAACGCCCGCGTAATAGCCGGTTTCGACGATGACGCCATCCCTACCGTGCGCTACAGCTCTCAGATTGCCGAGAACGCCGTGGTGGAAGGAAACTGCATCATCAAGCACCACGTCCTGATCGGCGGTCAGGCATGGCTGCGCGGCGGGCCGATCATGCTGGATGATAAAGTGGTGATTCAGGGACGCGCGCGGATCAGCGGCGACGTGCTGATTGAGCATCGGGTAGAAATCACCGACGATGCGGTGATAGAGGCCTTTGCTGGTGAGAGCATTCACCTGCGCGGTGAAAAGGTGATCAACGGCGACCAGCGCATCACCCGCACGCCGTTGCTGGGAGCGCTATAGGGTATAAATTTTGCCGTAGATGTTCACATCGTCATAGGCGCCATTCAGATATTCCGCTTCCCGCAGGCACCCTTCCAGCGTAAAACCGTTGCGCTGGGCCACGCTGTTGCTGTGCTGATTCGCCACCCGACACTTGATCACAAATCGGCGGATCTCACCGCGCTCAGCGTAGTAGCGCATAAACGCCTGCAGCGACTGCGAGAGGATCCCCTGCCCCTGGTGCGCTTCATCCAGCCAGTAGCCGATGTACGCGGCTTTGTTGGCAGGCTCAATCGCATTAAACGACAGTACGCCGACCAGCGCATCCTCCCTGAAGATCAAAAACATTTTGGCGTAGCCGCGCTGGTGCAGCATCTGGTTACTCTGCACGTTGCGTCGGGTATCGTCCTCGCTGCCCACGTGCTGCGCCCAGTCAAAGGCGGTTTGCAGATAGGCTCCGTTTTTGACGACGAGGTTATGCAGTTCGGCGGTGTAGCGCTCTTCGACGGCGCGAAGCTCGAGAGCGTCAGATACGGGAATAGTTTCGGATTGTGTTGCGGTCATTGCCCCTCACCCTAACCCTCTCCCGGAGGGAGAGGGAATCGATCGTTAACGCATTACCCGGTCATCAACGTAATGACGTTTATCCGGCGCTGGCGGGAAATACTGATACAGCCAGGTTTCGCTGATGGCATCGCCCTGACAGCGCAGGAACAGGCGCATATCCACCGGCTCCGTCGAATCCGACGTTGGGTACCAGTCAAACAGAATGCGATACCCGTCAAACGGCTCAACGTAAAGGATCTCAACCTGCTTCGCTTCACCGCTGGAGAGCGTAATTACCGGCTCGATGCCCTTCGGCGCAGCGGCCTTCAGGTCACCGCCGACGAAATCAATCGCAAAGCGACGGGCCCACACTTTCGGATAGTGTTCGCCCGGCGCCCAGCCCTCCGGGAAGCCGCCCATGCCGGTACGGGTCGCGTAAACGTTGGCCAGCGGGGAACGCACCGGCGGCTGCGCGCTCCAGTAGAGACGATATTTAAAGTCCAGCTCGTCGCCCGCTTTCACCGGTTTTTCCGGCTGCCAGAAGCAGACCACGTTATCCAGCGTTTCACCGGTGGTTGGGATCTCCATCAGCGCGATAGATCCTTTCCCCCAGTTGTTGCGCGGCTCAACCCACAGGCTCGGGCGCTTGTTATACCAGCCCATCACGTCCTGATAGTGGGAGAAATCGCGATCGAGCTGCAGCAGGCCGAACCCTTTCGGGTTTTTGTCCAGATAGGCATTAAACTGCAGCTTCTGCGGGTTATTGAGCGGACGGCAGATCCACTCCCCGTTGCCGCGCCACATTGCCAGGCGGTCGGAGTCGTGGATTTGCGGGTGAATGGTGTCGCACATGCGGCGTTCGTTGTTGCCGCAGCTGAACATGCTGGTCATCGGCGCGATGCCCAGCTGCTTAATGTCCTTACGCGCGTAGAGATGGTTTTCCACCTCCATGATCACCTGGCTCTTCTCGCAGTGGATCACGAATTTATAGGCACCGGTGACGCTCGGGCTGTCCAGCAGCGTATAGACGGTAAAGGTGGTATCGCCAGGCTTGACGGTTTCAAACCAGAAGGAGGTGAAGTCCGGGAACTCTTCCGGGGTGTCGGTAAAGGTATCTACCGCCAGACCGCGCGCGGAAAGCCCGTACTGGTAGGTGTCGTCCACCGCGCGGAAATAGCTCGCCCCGAGGAAAGAGACGATATCGCGGCGCGCCAGCTCAGGCGCTTTAAAGGCGCGGAAGCCCGCAAAGCCGAGATCGCTTTGCCCTTCCAGCTGTTTGGTATCGACATCCGTGTCACCGTAGCTGAACAGCTCAGGGCGGAAGTGGATCTCGCGCGCCATAGAGGTAGACTGGTCCAGCGAGAACATCCGCACGCGGCGGCGGAACCCCATTCCCATATGGAAGAACTGCACGTCCAGCTGACGCCCTTCAATGTTGTTCCACAGAGACTGTTTTTCATCGTAGCGGATGGCGTTATACGCCTGCGGCGTCATGGTCGCCAGCGTCTCCGGCAGCGGACGCGGCGCGCCACCCCACGGGGTTTTCGCCAGGTCATGCGCCATGGATTGCAGTACGGAGAAGTCAAACCGACGGCTCTGACCGTCAGCGATGTCAGAGTCAGCCGCGTATGCCGCTTTGGAAAACAGGGAAGCAAGGCCGGAGGTGCCGCTCAGGGCTGCCACAGCCAGCGAGCCTTTTAGAAAACGTCTGCGATTCATGCCTGGAAAAACGTCCTTATGGTCGTGTGAATGTGTTTCGCGCTCGGCGAAATGACGGCAAGAAAGAACGCACAGCCTAAACAAAAATGGTTAAGAATCCAATTGTTGGCCGGTGATTATATGAACAAAGTGAGAAATATTTTCTGTCGACCAGAACGGCCTGAAAGTGGTGTAAAGAAAGCCTGGAAAATGTGTAGAAAAATGCCCCGTCAGCACATCAGCTGACGGGGCCAATGAGGCGGTTATTTTACGCTGACATCGATACCCGGGAAGTACTTATCAGCGAGTTTGGCGATCGTGCCGTCGGCACGTACTTTATCAATGGCGGCATCAAGCTGCTTTTTGGTGGCCTCGTCACCTTTGCGCAACCCAAAGCCGATCCCACTGCCGAGGATAGTGTCGTCAGACACCGGTTTGCCGATGAAGCCAAACCCTTTTCCCTGCGGCTTGCTGAGGAAACCCGCCTGCCCGGCCGCGGACATGACCAGCGAGGCGTCAATGCGGCCATTCAGCAGGTCGCCCCAGGCCATATTCTGATCTTTATACGACACCACGGTGACACCCTGCTTTTCCCAGTGCTCTTTGGCATAGGTTTCCTGAATAGACCCCTGCAGCACGCCGATGGTTTTCCCCTTCAGCCCTTCAGGCGTTGCTTCGACCGCCGTACCGGCCTTGCCCACCAGCTGAGACGGAATGCGGTAGATCGGCTGGGTAAAATCGATGCTCTTGCGGCGCTGCTCGGTAATGTTCATCGCCGAATTGATGGCGTCAAACTTCTTCGCCACCAGCCCCGGGATCAGCGCGTCAAACGAGGTTTCGACCCAGCTGCACTTCAGCGCTGCCGCTTTGCAGATGGCATTTCCCAGCTCAACGTCAAACCCTTCCAGTTCGCCTGCCGCATTACGGCTTTCAAACGGCGGATATTCCGCTTCCAGACCGTAGCGCAGCTCGGTGGCCGCGAAGGAGGAAAAGGTACACAGCAATCCCATGCCGACAACTAACGCGCGTAATTTCATCTCATACTCCTTAGCGTGGTTTAACCCGACACAGGGCTTGAGCACCTGCCCGTAACGTCGCCTCATCTTTCGCAAAAGAGAGACGAATCAATTTATTATCCGTGCCGTCGGCATAAAACGCCGACAGCGGAATGGTGGCAACACCGTACTCAACAATCAGCCGCTTCACCAGCTCGCTGTCGCGCTCGTCGCTGAACTGGCTGTAGTCCGCCAGCATAAAGAACGACCCGGCGCTCGGCAGCAGGGTAAACGGCGAATCGGCCAGCAGGCCTTGCAGCAGATCGCGCTTACGCTGGTAAAACGCCGACAGGGACAGCCAGGTTTGCGGATCGGTCATGTGTTCTGCAAACGCGTATTGCATTGGCGTATCGGCAGAGAACATCAAAAATTGATGGACTTTACATATCTCGTCCATCAGCTCTGCGGGCGCCACACAATAACCCACGCGCCAGCCGGTGACGTGATAGGTTTTTCCGAAAGAAGAAATAATCACGCTACGCTCCGCCAGCTGCGGGTGCGTGGCCATCCCGTGGTGCGGTTCCCCATCAAACACGACGTGTTCATACACTTCGTCAGACAAAATAATGATGTCGGTATTGCGCGTCAGCGCCGCCAGCTGCTGCAGGTCATTAGCGGAGAAGACCTGGCCGCTCGGGTTGTGCGGCGTATTGATGATGATCATGCGCGTGCGCGGGGTGATTGCCGCACGGACCTCATCCCAGTTGACGGCAAAATCCGGCACCGTGAGCTTGATGGCGACAGGCGTTGCCCCCTGCAGACGAACAATCGGCGCGTAGCTGTCAAACGACGGCTCAAAGTAGATCACCTCATCGCCAGGGTGCACCAGCCCGCTTATCGCCGAATAGAGCCCTTCGCTGGCGCTGGCGGTGACCAGCACCTCGCTGGCAGGGTTATACTGCGTGCCGTAGAGCGCGGCAATCTTATCGGCGATGCGTTCTTTGAGCGGCTGGAGGCCGGTCATCGACGCATACTGGTTATGCCCTGCCTCCATCGCGCGGGTAACGCCGGCGATCAGCTTCGGGTCGCAGGAAAAATTCGGTGCCCCCTGAGAAAGGTTGATGGCGTTATGCTGGGCCGAAAGCTGGCCGATAACGGTAAAAATGGTGGTCCCCACGTCTGGCAGCTTGGAGCGCGTTTGCACCGGCGTTCGTAAAGTCATCCTCTTTCCCTTCTCATGGATATTGCATAACTATTCAAACAACAACTCCGTTGCCGGGACAATCGAATTGTTGTCATAATAGCCATGAGAAAAATGCATAGCTGAGGTGTTTCAATGTCACGCCGTTCGCTCCCGCTCAATGCCATCGACGCATTTTTAGTCACCGCGCGTCATCTGAATCTTACCCACGCCGCCGCGGAACTCTGCCTGACGCAGGGGGCCGTGAGCCGTAAGATTGCCTCCCTTGAAGCCTGGTTTGGCTTTCCGCTGTTTGAGCGCCACGCGCGCGGGTTGCGCCTCTCCCCTCAGGGCAGCGCCCTGCTTCCCGAACTGCAGTCCTCCTTCGAACAACTGCTGAGCGTGGCCGACCAGGCCCGCAGCCAGCACACGGTGATCCGCCTCAAGGCCCCCACCTGCGCGATGCGCTGGCTGGTGCCGCGCCTGCTGGAAGTGGAGCGCGAGCAGCCGGATCTGCAGATCGCGCTCACCACCACGACCGATCATAACGTCAATTTCAAAACCGAATCTTACGATGCCGCCATCGTCTTCGGCACGCACATGAGCGCAGGCGATCTGCTGTTCGAAGAGGCGCTGACGCCGGTATTCAGCCCCGTGCGAGCGGGTGCCACGCTGGGTTCGCTGACGTTTCTTCATCCGACAAGGGATAAGACAGACTGGTCACTGTGGCTGGCGAATCAGGAAGGTCCGGGCTTTGCTATGCACAAAAATCAACACTTCGATACGATGGATCTCGCCATTACCGCCGCCATTCAGGGGCTGGGCGTAGCCATTGCCGACGAAACGCTGGTGGCAGAAGATATCCGCGCCGGAAGGCTAATGCGGCCCTATGAGACCAGCATTAAAACCGGCGCGAGCTACCGGCTGGTGCTGCGCGAAACGCCTTGTCAGGAGAATGGTCTGGCGGCGTTTCGCGCCTGTTTGCTTAATCGAGGCTGACGTGGTGCTTCATTACGCGCTTGAAGAGGCTCATGCGGGCGCGCATAAAGCGGTTTTCAAGCCTGAAACCTGCATGTTTATTCACGCCAATACGTAACAGCACGTCCCGTCCTTTGCGGCAGGCGGGCCAGCGCGTCGGCCCGTGAAGGGTGTCATGCGTTCCGGCATCGCGCGCAAAACTCACCCAGTAATCAGCCACCTGGGCGGCAAACGCCAGATCCCGTTCGTTAACGTACTGGCGCGAAGGCTCCACCTGCCCGAGGGTATCGAACGCGTACGGCACCTCATTGCCGTGCCAGGCACCGTTGATATAGGTGGCGTGTTCCGCTTCGGCCACATAGTCAAACCAGTAGCGCCAGCAAAGCCCGCCGACACGCTGCTGGGCCTGCATCACCACGTAGCCCATAGTGGTGAAGGCCATGTCGCGGCACACCTGCCTGCCGAGCTCCTCGTCGCCCTTCACGCCCGGATAAAGCAGCTTGATGAGCCCCAGCCCGAAGCGGCGCTCCCGGCGAAGCTTCTGGATCTGCCCGGCGAGATCGACACCAAACACCGCCATCACGCTGGCTTCATCGCTGTTGGAGCCAATCATCACCGGCACGGGATGCTGGCGGGCGGCGAAAAAGACGTCCAGCATCGCTTCCGGCAGAACGCAATCCCCAACGATAGGGGCCGGGGCGACGTTCAGCGGCGCGGTCAGCGGCCAGAACGCCTCGGGCGGGATCGCGCGCAGCTGCTCTGCCGTCGCATTTTCCAGCCCGAAGTGGGCGGCCAGCGCTTCCCCTTTTTGCAGGGCCTGCGCGCGCGGCGTGTCCGGCAAGGTGTACCCGCTTTGCACTATCGCCTTATGGAATAGTCCTTTCGCCAACGGCGAGGCCAGCAGCGACAGCACGCTGCGCGCGCCGGCGGATTCACCAAACAGGGTCACGTTATTCGGGTCGCCACCAAACGCGGCAATATTATCCCGCACCCATTCGAGCGCGGCGATCTGGTCCAGCAGGGCAAAATTATGCACCACCCGCTCCTCTTCACCTTCCAGAGCGGGATGGGCGAAGAAGCCGAGATGGCCGAGACGGTAGTTAATCGTGACGACAACCACCCCGCGGGATGCCAGGGCTTTGCCGTTATACGGCGGCAGGCTTCCGGCGCCGATCGTAAACCCACCCCCGTGCAGCCAGACCATGACCGGCAGCGGCCCGGTACGGTCGATAGGGGACCAGACGTTCAGATAGAGGCAGTCTTCAGAAAACTGGCCGGGATCGCCCCCGCCCAGCTCCTGACAATATTCAGTGCTTTGCCAGCTTGAGGGCGAAAAGTCGGTAGCTGCATGCACGCCATCCCAGCGTTCCGGCGGCCGGGGTGAGCGCCAGCGCCAGTCGCCAACGGGCGGTGCGGCATAAGGAATACCGCGCCAGAGGTGAACGTTTTCATCGGTTAAACCAGACAGTGCGCCCTGGCGCGTTTCAACCACAGGGGCGGAAGGATTTTGCATAACGACCTTATTTTTTCCATCACACCCCTGAAGAGTAACGATTTCAGAGCAAACCGCAACGCTGTTTGCTGCGCGTTTCCGCCTCCTCGTAGAGCGTAAATTCGTCATACACCGGGCAGCCGAGCGCGGCTTCAAACGCATTGCGGCTGGCATTCCCGTGGCTGCGCGCCTGGGTTTCATTCCCGAGATTGGACTGGAAAATCCCCGCCGCGCTGACCGGAAGGAAATCTTCGTAAATTATCGGCTGGGCCACCACCCACCCGCGCTCGATCAGCGGCTGCGGGTCATCCCCCGGACGAAACGCGTGACGATGGGCTTCTCCCGCCGGGGTCAGGCGATAGCGAAAATACGCCAGCTCCTGACGGCGCAGGAACATTTCGCTGTCCGGGAAGGCGCTGAAAATCTCCCGCAAATGCAGCTGGTGCGTGAGGTTATCTTTTCCGGTTCCGGCCTGGGCCAGCAGGCTATCGTACAGTTCACGGCCTTTCGGGGTCAGTGCCACGCCGCGCTGTTCAATTTCACCGAAGCGCGCGGTGTGGGTGCCTTTATGTTCCCCGGCGAAAAGCACCGGCTCTTCGAGGGCTTTAAAGCTGGTCTGACGCAGCAGGATCGGCACTTCACTACGCGGCGGCCCTTCGATCAGAATTTTGGGCTCAATCCCGTACTTCGGCATCAGCTCCTGCACACGGTCAATGTCCAGCGTGCGCGGCGTGAGGTGGTTGATATGGCACCCCGGGAAGCAGACCACGTCAGCTATCAGGCGGTGCTCGTTACTCAACGCCAGGTAGGTCTCCTGGTCGACCGTTGCATGACGGTGCCAGCGGAAGGTTTCTAACGCTTCCTGCACAAACTCGTGCGCCTGCGCTTCGGTAAAGTGCCCTTCCGACTCATAGAGGTCAATAAGTTCCAGACAGCGCGGCGTGAAGATGTTCCGCTGAGAGAGAATTTCTGCCGCCCGCTCGCGTAACGCCACGTTTTCAATCAGCTCAAGGCGCAGCAGTGAGGTAAAGATACGAAACGGATTGCGGCACAGCGCCGCATCGTCAACCGGACGAAACGCCGTTGAGTGGACCGGTACCCCCGCCTGAGAAAGATCGTAATAGCTGACCGGGAACATGCCCATGATGGCAAACATACGACGCAGGGTGGAAAGCTCTTGTGCCGTACCGACGCGGATCGCCCCGTGACGCTCCACGTTCAGGCGTGCCAGCTCGTCGGCGTTCGCCAGTTGTTCATGTAATAGTGGATTATTTTCCAGAACCGCCAGGTTTACGTCCGCGACCAGCTCAAGCAAGGTGCCGTACTGCGGAACTTCCTGCTGGTACATCGCCGACATAGCCTG
The DNA here is from genome assembly GCF_011683705.1 of Enterobacter sp. 725m/11. Lineage (NCBI taxonomy): Bacteria > Pseudomonadati > Pseudomonadota > Gammaproteobacteria > Enterobacterales > Enterobacteriaceae > Enterobacter > Enterobacter sp. 725m/11. The sequence continues at coordinate 162,230 of NZ_JAAQOK010000001.1, forward strand.
CGAAAAATGTTCCCGAATATCATCAGCCGTGATGGTGTTCGCCATGATGTCATGCCTCCAGTGAATATTACCTGGAGTGTAGAGAAGGCCGTTCCTTCCGGGGGGAAGAATTTCTGATTTGTGATCTTAAGACGCCAGTGGTTAAACCGTGTGCTACCGACCCCTGTCAGGCGCCTCGTCATCTTTTTCCAGGATTTTCCTTATGATTCGTAGCGGCTATTTTTCTAGCCCTAAAGGGGTAATTTTTCCCAAATCACCGCTTACAAATTATTCGTTTTTGCCAAGCCATTATTATTGGCCTCAACCTTCCGATTTTTAAATGAAACTTAGGACTAATCCGAACATTTGTTTACAAGTCCTTCCCACACTTCCATATTTCCAAACCAAGCGAAGCGCAAACGCAGCAATAATTAAATATAACGCAACCGCTATTGGCGAAACGAATTTGACGTATGCCTCACAGCGACTAGAGTTATTACTCGAACGACGAGTGATACGGAATATTTTCGTATCGTACTGACATAACCAATATATGACTATGAGGTTTAATATGGCAGAGCATCGTGGTGGTTCCGGTAATTTCGCTGAAGACCGTGAAAAAGCATCAGAAGCTGGACGTAAAGGCGGCCAGCACAGCGGTGGTAATTTCAAAAACGATCCGCAACGCGCATCTGAAGCGGGTAAGAAAGGGGGACAGAACAGTCACGGCGGAGGCCGTAAATCTGATAACTCCTGATCTTATTTAGTACTCTTTTAATAAAACCTGAGAGCATGCTGCGGGCTGAAAAGCTCGCAGTACCCTTTCCTTATTTTACCGGAGCGTAGTTATTATGAATATGAAAAGTGTTGAGGATGTATTTATTCATCTTCTGTCCGATACCTACAGCGCTGAAAAACAACTTACCCGAGCGTTAAGCAAACTCGCTCGCGCCGCCTCCAGCGAGAAGCTGAGCGCCGCCTTCACCGCGCACCTGGAGGAGACGCAGGGTCAGATTGAACGTATTGACCAGATCGTCGATCAGGAAGACGGTATTAAGCTCAAGCGCATGAAGTGCGTGGCAATGGAAGGCTTAATTGAAGAAGCCAACGAAGTTATCGAAAGTACGGAAAAAAATGAAGTGCGTGATGCCGCGTTAATTGCCGCTGCGCAAAAAGTGGAGCATTACGAAATAGCCAGCTACGGTACCCTTGCGACCCTCGCAGAACAACTGGGCTACAAAAAAGCCGTTAAACTTCTTGCCGAAACGCTGGAAGAAGAGAAAGAGACCGACCTTAAACTCACCGACCTGGCCGTTGGCAATATTAACCAAAAAGCGCAGAAATGACGCGATAAGACAGGTTAAATAAAATGAGCATCAGTCCCAGGACAATTAAACGGTGCCATTTAGCGGCAGCAATAATATGGTTCATTCTCGCTATCCCTTCCGTAATATGGTGGAAGAATAGCGTACTATGGGTCATTATCATCAGCATTTACGCCAATATTGTCGGCCACTTATCTGGCTACAGTGCCGCACGTGCCGATCAGGCTGCTGAAAGTGAGACCAAATAAGCGAACCCCTAATGAGGATACAATGATGAATCACGTAGAACACTACCATGACTGGCTACGCGATGCCCATGCAATGGAAAAGCAAGCCGAATCTATGCTGGAGTCCATGGCCAGCCGTATTGATAATTATCCTGATGTTCGCGCCAGAATTGAGCAACATATTAATGAGACAAAACGGCAAATTACATTGCTGGAGGAAATCCTCGACCGTAATGATATTTCTCGTTCGGTCTTAAAAGACTCGATGAGCAAAATGGCGGCCCTGGGTCAATCCATCGGCGGTATGTTCCCGTCCGATGAGATCGTTAAGGGCTCGATCAGCGGCTATGTCTTCGAACAGTTTGAAATCGCCTGCTACACCTCCCTGCTCGCTGCGGCGAAAAAAGCGGGCGATACCGCCTCTGTGCCTGCCATTGAGACGATCCTCGCAGAAGAGCGCGAAATGGCCGACTGGCTGATTCGCCATATCCCGCAAACGACGGAACAGTTCCTGCTGCGTTCAGACGCAGACGGTGTCGAAGCGAAAAAATAATCCACAGGAGAGTGCCTATGTTTCGACACGTCAAACAGCTTCAATATACGGTTCGCGTCGCCGAACCCAACCCCGGTCTTGCTAACCTTTTACTGGAACAGTTTGGCGGGCCGCAGGGCGAACTGGCTGCCGCCTGCCGTTACTTCACTCAGGGCCTGAGCGATGACGATCCGGGCCGCAAGGATATGCTGATGGATATCGCCACCGAGGAGCTAAGCCACCTCGAAATCATCGGTACGCTGGTTGGTATGCTGAACAAAGGTGCCAAAGGCGCGCTGGCGGAAGGGGTGGAAAATGAGGCTGAACTGTATCGGTCCATGACCGAAAACGGTAACGACAGCCACATCACCTCCCTGCTCTACGGCGGCGGTACCCCGCTCACTAACTCCGCGGGCGTGCCCTGGACGGCAGCCTACGTCGATACCATCGGCGAGCCGACGGCGGATCTGCGCTCGAACGTGGCGGCAGAGGCCAGGGCGAAAATCATCTATGAACGGCTGATTAACGTCACTGACGATCCCGGAGTGAAGGATGCGCTGGCGTTTCTGATGACGCGTGAGGCGGCGCATCAGCTCTCCTTTGAGAAGGCGCTGCAGTCCATTCGTAATAATTTCCCGCCGGGAAAACTGCCGCCAATCGAGGAATTCACCAACAAGTACTACAATATGTCTGAAGGTGGAGAGGTTCGCGGAAGCTGGAACAGCGATAAGCACTTTGATTACGTTGAGTCCCCCAAGCCTGCGGTTGATGGCGGAGACGGTAGCGCCAGCGTGACGCTCACAGCTGAACAGGCAACCCTGGTTAAGGCGATGTCTGCCCGCACCAAGTCCGATCCCCATTCCGACCCGCTGACCGGTGCCGAGCTGGGTGCCGGAAAGAGTAAACCGTAATCGGTTTTGCCGGGCATCCTGACCTGCCCGGCAATTCTCGTGCCCCATCGCTTCAGAGGTACGGACCATGTTCGAACTTGATGCATTCCATCTCGCCAGAATTCAGTTCGCTTTTACCGTCTCGTTTCACATTCTTTTCCCGGCGATCACCATCGGTCTTGCCAGCTATCTGGTCGTGCTTGAAGGCATGTGGCTGCGCACCAAAAACGACGTCTGGCGCTCGCTGTACCACTTCTGGCTCAAGATATTTGCCGTTAACTTCGGGATGGGTGTCGTTTCCGGGCTGGTCATGGCGTATCAGTTCGGCACCAACTGGAGCGGGTTCTCCCAGTTCGCAGGCAGTATTACCGGTCCCCTGCTGACCTACGAGGTGTTAACCGCCTTCTTCCTGGAAGCTGGCTTTCTTGGCGTAATGATGTTCGGCTGGAACAAGGTCGGCCCTGGGCTGCACTTCTTTTCAACCTGCATGGTGGCGCTCGGCACGCTGATGTCGACCTTCTGGATCCTCGCCTCAAACAGCTGGATGCACACCCCGCAGGGTTTTACTATCGAGAACGGGCAGGTCATTCCGCAGGACTGGCTGGCGATTATCTTTAACCCCTCCTTCCCTTACCGCCTGATTCATATGGCCATCGCCGCATTTCTGAGCAGCGCGCTGTTTGTCGGCGCGTCGGGCGCATGGCACCTGCTGCGCGGTAACGATACCCCTGCCATACGCACCATGTTCTCCATGGCGATGTGGATGGCGCTGCTGGTTGCCCCCATTCAGGCCGTCGTAGGCGATATGCACGGCCTGAACACGCTTGAGCATCAGCCAGCCAAGATTGCCGCCATAGAGGGGCACTGGGAAAATCCGCCCGGCGAAGCCACGCCGTTGCTGCTGTTTGGCCTGCCCGATATGGACGAGGAGCGCACCAAATACGGTCTTGAAATCCCCGCGCTCGGCAGCCTGATCCTGACGCACAGCCTCGATAAGCAGGTCCCGGCGCTGAAGGACTTCCCGAAAGAGGATCGCCCAAACTCGACCATCGTCTTCTGGTCGTTTCGCATCATGGTCGGAATGGGCCTGCTGATGATTACCCTCGGTCTGGTCAGCCTCTGGCTCCGCTATCGCCACCGGCTCTACGACTCGCGTCCGTTCCAGTGGTTTGCCCTTTGCATGGGGCCCGCGGGTCTGGTGGCGCTGCTCGCCGGCTGGGTGACCACCGAAGTGGGCCGCCAGCCGTGGGTGGTTTACGGTTATCTGCGCACGATTGACGCGGTCTCCCTGCACAGCACCCTGCAGATGAGCATCAGCCTGCTGGCGTTCTTCGTTGTCTACTCGTCGGTGTTTGGCGTGGGCTATGTGTACCTCATCCGGCTGATTAAGAAAGGCCCGCAGCCCGTCGATACGCTGACGTCAAACACGTCGGGCACCCCCGCCCGTCCGCTGTCTGCCGCGGAGTCTGTTCCGGAACAGGAGAGAAACTGATGGGCGTCGATATCTCTGTTATCTGGTTTGCCATCATCGTCTTTGCCACGCTGATGTACATCATTATGGATGGCTTTGATTTGGGCATCGGCCTGCTGTTTAACTTCGTGGGCGATGCGAAAGAGCGCGATGTGATGGTCAACAGCGTAGCGCCCGTATGGGACGGCAACGAGACCTGGCTGGTGCTTGGCGGTGCGGGGCTGTTCGGCGCGTTCCCGCTGGCTTACGCGGTGATCATTGATGCGCTCACTATCCCCCTCACCGCGATGCTGATCGGCCTCATTTTTCGCGGCGTCGCCTTTGAGTTTCGTTTTAAAGCGACGCCTTCGCACCGCAAGTTCTGGGACTACTCCTTCGCCGGTGGCTCTCTGCTCGCCACCTTCAGCCAGGGGATCGTCGTGGGGGCGGTGATCAACGGCTTTGAGGTAGAGGGCAGACGCTTTGTGGGCTCGCCGCTTGACTGGCTGACGCCCTTTAACCTTTTCTGCGGTATCGGCCTGGTGGTCGCCTACACGCTTCTGGGCACCACCTGGCTTATCATGAAAAGTGAAGGCGCCCTGCAACGCCGCATGCGCGAGCTAACCCGCCACGTGCTGCTGGCCCTGATGGTGGTGATCGCGGTTGTCAGCGTCTGGACGCCGCTCGGCTGGCAGTACGTGGCCGACCGTTGGTTTACCCTGCCCAACTTCTTCTGGTTCCTGCCGGTTCCCCTGCTGGTAGGCCTGTTTAGCGTGTTGATCTGGCGGCTGACCCGCAACCCGGCCAGCCACTCGCGCCCCTTCCTGCTGACGCTGGGGCTGATCTTCCTCGGATTTAGCGGCCTGGGTATCAGCCTGTGGCCAAACATTATTCCGCCGCGCATCACCCTGTGGGAAGCCGCGGCGCCCCCCGCCAGCCAGCTGTTTATGCTGGTCGGGACCCTGCTGATAATTCCGGTGATTCTGGTGTACACCGCCTGGAGCTACTACGTCTTCCGGGGCAAGGTTTCGGATACTGAAGGCTATCACTGAGGAACGCTATGACGGACTGGCATACACGGGCCATTATCTACCAGATTGACACCGCGCTTTTTTACGATATGAACGGCGATGGCTGCGGGGACATCGCCGGGATCGCGGCCAAGCTGCGCTATATTCGCCGCATGGGGGCGACGGTTATCTGGATCACCCCGTTTTACCTCACGCCCTTTCTCGATGAGGGCTACGACGTCAGCGACCATCTGCAGGTGGATCCCCGCTTCGGAAAACTGGCCGATATCATCGCCTTTATCGAACAGGCCCGGGAGCTGGGCATGCAGGTTATTATTGAGCTGCTGATCCAGCACACCTCGGACGCCCATCCCTGGTTCCAGCAGGCCCGCCGCAGCCCCGCCTCGCCCTATCGCGATTACTATATCTGGTCGGATAACGACGACGACGATACGCCACCTATGTTCCCCGGCGTGGAAAAGAGCGTCTGGAGCTGGGACGACGAAGCGGGACAGTATTACCGGCACATGTTCTACCGCCACGAGCCGGACCTGAACCTGACCTCGCCCGCCGTGCTTAAGGAGATTGAGAATATTATCCTCTTCTGGCTCAAGCTGGGGGTAGCGGGATTTCGACTGGATGCCGCATCACACCTCACGAAGCAGGCGGGCAGCGGTGACGAGAAAAAGGGCCTGTGGATCCTGGAGCACATGCGCCGTCTTATCGAGCAGCGTAATCCGGACGCGATCCTGCTCGGCGAAGTGGACGTAGACGTTGAGGTTTATAAAGACTATTTCGGCAATAACGACCGCCTGCATCTGGTGCTCAACTTCTGGCTCAACAAGTATTTCTACGTCAGCCTGGCCAGAAAAAGCGCCCGCCCGCTGCGCAACGCGGTGAAGAAAATGATCGTCCCGCCAGATTCATGCTGTTTTGCCAACTGGCTGCGCAACCATGACGAGCTGGATCTGGAAGGGATTAGCCAGAAAGATAAACAGTTCGTGCTCGACACCTTCGCCCCTGACGAGGAGATGAACGTCTATCAGCGTGGGATCCGGCGACGTCTGGCTCCGATGTTGAATGGCGATCCAAAGCGGCTGGCGTTCTGCCACGCGGTGCTCTTTTCACTGCCGGGCGTCCCGGTGATGCGCTACGGGGATGAGATCGGCATGGGTGACGACCTTGAACTGGAGGAGCGCTACGCCGTCCGCACCCCAATGCAGTGGGCGGGTTCACAGGGCGGCGGGTTTTCGGCAGCCGATCCTGAAAAATTTATTGCGCCGATAATCGACCACGGGCCCTACCGCTATCAAAAAATCAACGTCGCCGATTCGCTGCTCCACCGCAACTCGCTCCTGCACCGGATTATTGATATTGCCAATACCCGCTCGGAGTTCCCCGAAATTGCCGTGGCGCCCTTTCGCCTCATCACCCTCGATCATGACGCGGTGCTGGGGATCTATTACGAGACCGACGAGCGCAGCATTCTGACCTTCGTTAACTTCAGCGACCAGCCGGTGCAATTCACCGCCAGAGGGATCCGCAACGCCACCTGGACCGCCTGCCTCGCGGACAAACGCTACGACGACGCGCTGGTTTGCGGCAAAACCGTCGAACTCAGTATTGGCGCCTACGGCTACCGCTGGTTCTGGACGCACCGCAGCGCGCTGCGCTGATTAGCGTTTCCGGCGGGTTATCAGACGCGTCAGCATAATCCCCGCCACCGCGAGGGCCCCCAGCGCCACCTTGCCCGGCATACCGGAGGTGACGGACGTAGCGCGGTTCTTCGCTTCGTCGGTAAAACGACCATGGATTTTGTGCAGGTCGTCAATCGGCTGGTCGAGATAGTCCCGCCGATCCGCTGCGTTCAGATCGTCGGTCATCTGGCCTTCCCAGGCTTTTTTTACCATCAGACGGTCAAGGTAGCCCGGAAAGAAGAATTGCCCGACGATGGACTGGATAGTGCTGCTGCCCACCCACAGCTCTCGCACCGGTTTCTGCGCAACCTTAAAGATGGCGCTGGCGGCCACTTCAGGCTCAAAGACCGGCGGCACCGGTCGCATCGCCCAGGCGAACTTATTCCTTGCCCATTCGAACTGCGGCGTATTGAGCCCCGGCATCTGCACCATGGAAAGCTGAACCCGGCTGTTCTCGTGCATCAGCTCCGTGCGCACCGCATCGGTGAATCCGCGGATCGCCGCTTTGGCCCCGCAGTAGGCCGACTGCAAAGGGATGGAACGGTAGGCCAGCGCGGACCCCACCTGAATGATCACCCCCCTGTCGCGGGGCACCATCAGCTCCAGCGCGGCGCGGGTGCCGTTAACAAATCCGAGATAGGTAACATCTGTCACACGACGAAACTCATCCGGCGTCAGGGTACGAAACGGCGCCAGCACGGCCCCCATCGCATTGTTGACCCAGACATCAATCGCCCCGAGGCGATACTCGATCTCGTTAGCCGCATCCACCACCGCCTGGCTGTCGGCGACGTCCGCCTGCACCGCGTGGGCATTAACGCCGAAGCGGCGAAGCTCTTCCTGGGTGGAGTGCAGGCTGGCTTCATCGCGGGCGATAAGCCCCACATCGTAACCTGCCTTTGCAAATTTCAGCGCCGTGGCTTTTCCCACGCCCGCCGTCCCGCCGGTAATCACTATGACCGCCATAGAACCTCCGCGTGAATTTAGCCGTTATTGCCGTCCGACAATGTTGTCACCAGTTCAGCGAGCGAAAATTGCACCGCTTTTTCCACCACATCCTGGCAGTCGCCGGAGAAAAGGACGGTGCGGGTTTTAGTCTCACCGCAGATATTCCAGGCAAAGCAGACCGTTCCCGCCGCCGTGCCGTCATCGCCCCCTTCCGGGCCCGCGTAGCCGCTGATGGCGATGCTGATATCCGCCTGGGCAATGTCGCGGATGCTGGCGGCCATCTCGGTCACCGTCTGTTCACTGACGGCGGTATAGCGCGCCAGCGTCTCCGGACGCACGCCGAGGATCCGCGATTTGGCTTCATCGCTGAACACAACCAGCCCGACGTCATAAAAATCGGCCGTGTTTTCCTCTGCACACAGCGCCACCGAGAGCTTTCCTCCCGTGCAGGATTCCGCGGTGGTTAAGCGCAGCCCGGCATCAGTTAATTTACTCGCCAGCTTTTTGGTGAGTTCACTCACGGTATAATGACTGTCGTGTAAAAGATTGCTCATCTTGCCGCCTCTTATTTTTCAACAGGAATGATTGAAATATGTCCATTGCGCTCAAGTATGGCATATTTAATTTCGCTAAGTTCTGTAATGCCATTATTTTGACGCGCTGACACCAGAATATCATCACAAGATACGTCGACTTTTTTTAGCTTATCCTCTAATGGAACGCCATTCTCAACCAGAATCACAGGGGTCCCATCAAGAATATTCTCCACCGGGGAAAAATATTTCTTCATCAGGCCAAATATAATGTCAACGACCACCAGCGTGGTAATGGTAATCATTGCGCCGGTAACGGAGAAATCCTGACCCAAAAGCGCCTGCTGCGTCGCCTCACTAATAATTAAGAGGAGGATGAGATCAAAGCTGGTCATCTGCAGCAGCGCCCGTCGCCCTGCCACTTTAAATACCACCACGAGAAACAGATAAATCGCCAGCGCGCGAAAGACCATGTCCATATCTGCCTCCTAGGGGTAAATAAATTGCCAGAGGTTAATCTCCGGCTCGTTGTTGACGCGGATGACGGTGTTCCATTTACCGGCTCTGGAAGGTGTCGTGAAGTATAAAACAGAGAAGTTGTCTGATTTTTGCAGGTCGTCAAAGACCAAATAGAGGATTTTGCCGTGGCTATACATTTTGTCTGGCTGCGGCCAGACGCTGCCGGGCTCGTACACGTCGCTGCTGTCGGTGGTCAGGCTGAGGGTATAGCTGCCCTCCTTCTTCACCGGGAAGGTGATCTGCATTCTTGACTCCGTCTCCCGCCGGCCGAAGCGTTCATAGTTTATGCTCAATGAGTTAGCGGAATTGGTTTTGGCCGTATCGCTCACCATCCCGCTGGAAAACAGACCAGCAACCGCTGCGATGATAATAGCCAGAAGGACCACAAAACCCACCTGGCGAAATGAATATTCAAACCTCAACAAGCGATAACTCTCATCTATCCCGGGTAACTTTTCATTTTCATGCTTCATAGTCGTTGTCACCGTTTCGCTTATTTCAAGATAGTTTTGATTTCCAAAGAAAATGTTTTTAAGACTTATCACATTTGCCACATAAAGGAATAGCAACAATACTTAATATGTCAAGACACTCAAAAATGAAGGATATCAGATGAAATTATCACTTATTTCCGCTTTTTTGATATTTCTGGTTCCAGCTGCATGGGCAGATAATAACGGCGGGTTACAAAAAGGTGAAGCACCGCCACCGCCCCACGCGCTGGACAGCGGATATCGTGGAACCGATGACGCGCGTATTATGACCATCGATCAGGCAAAACAATTGCACGATGGCGCGACAATTTCATTGCGCGGTAATCTTATTGACGGTAGCGGCGATAAGTTTGTATTCCAGGATAAAACCGGAAAAATCGACGTTATTATTCCCCAGGCAGTCTTCGACGGCAGAACGGTAAAACCCGATCAGATGATCAGTATCAACGGTTCGCTTGATAAAAAATCATCGCCTGCCGTCGTTCGTGTTGATCGTTTGCAGAAATAATTCAGCGAAGCGTTAACGCTGCAACTATCCATCAAATCTCACCCCTTGGCTTAAGGAGTCAGCTATGAGTGATACTACACAACGTACGAACGCTTACCCGAAACCCCCGTTCCCGGAACAGCCGCAAACGCCGCCGGGGCTGGCGTCTGAAATGCAGCCTGTACCCGACCACGGTGAAACAAGCTATAAAGGGCATGGCCGCCTTGCCGGCAAAAAAGCGCTGATCACCGGTGGTGACTCCGGGATTGGACGCGCAGTGGCTATCGCCTACGCCCGTGAAGGGGCAGACGTCGCCATCAACTATCTGCCTGAAGAAGAGAAAGATGCCGCCGAGGTTATCGACCTGATCAAAGCGGAAGGCCGCAACGCCATCGCGCTGCCAGGAGACGTCCGGGACGAGACCTTTTGCCAGAATCTGGTCGAAGAAGCCGTTTCTAAGCTGGGCGGGCTGGATATTCTGGTCAACAACGCAGGCCGTCAGCAGTTCCGGGAATCCCTTGAAGAGCTGACTACCGAAGATTTTGACGCGACGTTTAAAACCAACGTTTACGCCCCCTTCTGGATCACCAAGGCCGCCCTGCGCCACCTGAAAGCGTCGTCCGTGATCATTAACACCTCCTCCGTTCAGGCGGTGAAGCCCAGCCCCGTACTGCTGGACTATGCTCAGACGAAGGCCTGTCTGGCGGTGTTTACTAAATCCTTAGCCAAACAGCTGGGTCCGAAAGGCATTCGCGTCAACGCGGTCGCCCCCGGCCCGTACTGGACGGTACTCCAGTCCAGCGGCGGCCAGCCGATGGAGAAAGTGAAGGAGTTCGGGGGTGATACCCCGCTGGGTCGTCCGGGACAGCCCGTCGAGATTGCCCCGCTGTACGTCACGCTGGCCTCGGATGAGTGTTCCTTTACCTCCGGTCAGGTATGGTGTTCTGACGGCGGCGACGGCGTGATCTAAACCGGTTTGCAGCTTATCCCTCCGCAGTGAGCAATAAATGAACAAGGACGTTCATCACCCACCTCGCCTGAAAAACATGTTGTAACTCAAACAGATCAAATGTTAAAAATATTTTGCTATCAAGTTATCAAAATTAAACAACTTAACTTGTCACCCGCATCGCTCTGTTTTTAACATCGCCTATGGAAAAAAATGGTCTGTTCAGTCAGCGCATACGCTTGCGCCATTTGCATACATTTGTGGCCGTCGCTCAACAGGGAACGCTGGGGCGCGCGGCTGAAACTCTTAACCTGAGCCAGCCCGCGCTCTCGAAAACCCTTAACGAGCTGGAACAGCTGACCGGCGCCCGTCTATTTGACCGCGGTCGGCTGGGGGCACAGCTGACTCTGGTGGGCAAACAGTTCCTGACGCACGCCGTGAAGGTTCTTGATGCGCTCAACACCGCAGGCCAGTCCCTGCACCGAAAAGAAGAGCACACCAGCGAGGTGGTGCGCGTCGGCGCCCTGCCAACCGCGGCGCTGGGGATCCTGCCGCCCGTTATTGGACAGTTCCACAAGCAGCAGCGCAATACCACTATTCAGGTTGCCACCATGAATAACACCATGCTGCTCGCGGGGCTGAAATCGGGTGAGCTTGATCTCGGTATCGGTCGAATGTCCGACCCCGAGCTGATGGGCGGTCTCAATTATGAACTGCTGTTCCTGGAATCCCTGAAGCTGGTGGTTCGACCCGATCATCCCCTGCTGCAGGACACGGTGACGTTAAGTCGGGTGATGGAGTGGCCGGTGGTGGTTTGCCCGAAAGGGACCGTCCCGCGCCAGGCCGCCGAAACCTTGCTGCAGATGCAGGGGTGTACGCTACCCTCAGGGTGCATCGAAACGCTTTCGGCTTCTCTTTCGCGCCAGCTTACCCTGGATTATGACTACGTCTGGTTCGTCCCCTCCGGTGCGGTAAAAGATGATTTGCGTCAGGGCACGCTGACCGCCCTGCCGATCGCCTCCCCGGGTGCGGGTGAACCCATCGGTATTTTGACCCGGGTGGATACTCCCCTTTCCACGGGCGCACAAACGCTACTGAGCGCTATCCGTAAATCTATGCCTGTCTGATTCCCTTCACCCCTCACCCAGTTCCCTCTCCCACAGAGAGAGGGAACTGGGCTGTGCGTTAATCAAATAATGCGGAATGATTCATTAACAATTGCGTAAAACAAATTAACAGTTTTATCATAACGGCGGATTAACCATTTGGTTCGCTAATCGTTATATAAACAAGAATTCACTCGTTTTAATCATTGCTCTACCCGCATTTATTATCCAGATGGTACACACCCGACAATGCGGAGAGATTCAAAGGAGACAGAAATGGCATTTGGCAGCGCGCCGCGCGGGATACCTCGTATTTTGCAGTGGCTCCTTGCCGGACTGATGTTGCTCATCGGTCTGGCGGTCGGCGGGTTGGGCTTCAAGCTCGCCGCCGTAGGCGGAAGTTTTTACTTCGTGATAATGGGCGTGGTGATGGTCATTGCCGCGCTCCTGATTTTCCTCAATCGCAGCAGCGGGATCGTGCTTTACGGCATCGCGTTTATTGCCTCGCTGTTCTGGGCGGTAAGCGATGCGGGCTGGGATTTCTGGCCGCTCTTCTCGCGCCTGTTCACCTTTGCCGTACTGGCCTTCCTCTGCGCCATCGTCTGGCCTTTCCTGCGCGCGGACAACCGCGGCGCAGCGAATAAAGCCCCGGCTTATGGCGTTGCGGCGGTTCTCGCACTGGCGATGCTGGTCAGCCTCGGCTGGATGTTTAAGCCGCAAACCCTCGTGGCGGCGAACGAGCCCGTTCAGGTGAAACCCGTTGCTCCCGGCGAACAGCAGAAAAACTGGGAACACTGGGGCAACACCACCCACGGCGACCGCTTCGCCGCGCTGGACCAGATTAACAAGCAAAACATCAGCGATCTGAAAGTCGCCTGGGTGGCGCACACCGGGGATATTCCGCAGAGCAACGGCTCCGGTGCGGAAGATCAGAACACGCCATTGCAGATTGGCGACACGCTCTATGTCTGCACGCCGTACAGTAAAGTGCTGGCGCTGGACGTGGATTCCGGGAAAGAAAAATGGCGTTATGATTCGAAAGCCACCGCCCCGAACTGGCAGCGTTGCCGTGGTCTGGGCTACTTTGAAGATCATGCAAACGTGACAGCGTCACAGACCGGGACATCGCCAGCGGCATGCCCTCGCCGCCTGTTCCTGCCTACCACCGATGCCCGTCTGATTGCCATCAACGCGGATAATGGCAAGCTCTGCGACGACTTTGGCGACCATGGCACCGTTGACCTGAGCATCGGCATGGGCGAGATCAAGCCAGGATATTATCAGCAGACCTCCACGCCGCTGGTTGCCGGGAACGTCGTTGTTGTCGGCGGTCGCGTCGCGGATAACTTCTCCACCGGCGAACCTCCGGGCGTGGTGCGCGCCTACGACGTTCACACCGGTAAGCTCGCCTGGGCGTGGGATCCGGGTAATCCGAACCTGACCGGCCTGCCGCCGGAAGGTCAAACCTACACGCGCGGCACGCCGAACGTCTGGTCTGCGATGTCTTACGACGCTAAGCTGAACCTGATCTACCTGCCAACCGGCAACGCCACGCCAGACTTCTGGGCAGGCGAGCGTACCGCGCTGGACGATAAGTACAGTTCCTCCATCGTCGCCGTCGACGCCTCCACCGGACAGGTACGCTGGCATTTCCAGACCACCCACCACGACCTGTGGGACTTCGACCTGCCTTCCCAGCCGCTGCTGTACGACCTGCCGGACGGCAAAGGCGGCACCACGCCTGTACTGGTCCAGACCAGCAAGCAGGGCATGATCTTTATGCTCAACCGTGAAACCGGCAAGCCGGTGGCGAAGGTGGAGGAACGTCCAGTTCCGGCGGGTAACGTTGAAGGTGAACGGTACTCTCCGACCCAGCCGTACTCCGTGGGCATGCCGATGATTGGCAACCAGACGTTAACCGAGTCCGACATGTGGGGGGCGACGCCTGTCGACCTGCTTCTGTGCCGCATTCAGTTTAAAGAGATGCGTCATCAGGGCGTCTTCACCCCGCCGGGTCTCGACCGTTCCCTGCAGTTCCCCGGTTCGCTCGGCGGGATGAACTGGGGCAGCGTCTCCGTTGACCCGAACAACAGTCTGATGTTCGTCAACGATATGCGTCTGGGGCTGGCAAACTACATGGTGCCGCGCGCGAACGTGGCGAAAAACGCCAGCGGCATTGAGATGGGGATTGTCCCGATGGACGGCACGCCGTTCGGCGCAATGCGCGAGCGCTTCCTGTCGCCGCTGGGCATTCCGTGCCAGAAGCCGCCGTTCGGAACCATGTCGGCCGTTGACCTGAAAACCGGCAAGCTGGTGTGGCAGGTACCGGTTGGTACCGTAGAAGATACCGGCCCGCTGGGCATTCGCATGCACATGCCAATCCCAATCGGGATGCCAACGCTGGGCGCGTCGCTGTCAACCCAGTCCGGCCTGCTGTTCTTCGCCGGCACCCAGGATTTCTACCTGCGCGCGTTTGATACCGCCACCGGGAAAGAGATCTGGAAGGACCGCCTGCCGGTCGGCAGCCAGTCCGGCCCGATGACCTACGTCTCGCCGAAAACCGGTAAGCAGTACATCGTCATTAACGCCGGGGGCGCTCGCCAGTCGCCGGATCGCGGTGATTACGTTATCGCGTACGCGTTACCCGATAAGCAGTAACGGATGAAAAAAGGGACCGAAAGGTCCCTTTTTTGTCGGCCGGGTAAGCCAAGCGCCACCCGACACGGCCGGCGACTCAGAACGTTTCCCAGTTATCACCGTTATGCGCTACCGCCGGACGTAATGCAGCAGGTTTTACTGCCGCAGAGTTCTGCTGTTGAGTACGCCCCTGAGCCTTGCCGCTCAGACGAAACGCCCCGACCGCCTCTGTCAGACGCGCGCCCTGTTCTTCCAGCGACGCGGCCGCCGCGGAGGCCTCTTCCACCAGCGAGGCGTTCTGCTGGGTCACTTTATCCATCTCCGAAATAGCCTGGCTGACCTGCACGATACCGCGGCTCTGCTCGTCAGACGCGGCGGCAATCTCCAGCATGATGTCGGTGACGCGCTTCACCGCCTCGACGATCTCATTCATGGTATTGCCAGCGGCAACGACCTCACCGGAACCCTGGTCTATCAGCGAGACCGATTCGTTGATCAGGCTTTCGATCTCTTTTGCGGCGTTGGCGCTGCGGCTTGCCAGGGTACGAACTTCGCTGGCCACCACGGCGAACCCGCGTCCCTGCTCGCCCGCCCGCGCCGCTTCTACCGCCGCGTTAAGCGCCAGGATATTGGTCTGGAAGGCGATGCTGTTGATCACCGCGGTAATCTCAGAGATTTTCTTCGAACTGCTTGAGATATTGCCCATAGTTTTCACCACACCGGAGACCATCTGGCCGCCGCGGCTGGCTTTCCCGGAGGCATCTTCCGCCAGCTTGCTGGCATGATGGGCGTTATCGGCGTTCTGCTTCACCGTCGCGGTCAGCTGCTCCATGCTGGCGGCAGTCTGCTCAATCGCCGCGGCCTGCTGCTCGGTGCGTGATGAGAGATCGGTGTTACCGGCAGAGATCTCGCTGGTACCCCGGTAAATCTCCTCCGCCCCCTGACGGACGGTGCCGACCGTTGTTTCAAGGGAGTGCTGCATGGTTTGCAGATCGCGCGTCAGGCGGCCAATTTCGCTGCGTCCGGCCACGTCGTCCGGCATCGTCAGGTCGCCTTTGGCGATATTCTCGATACGTTTCGCTGCACGCTGCAGCGGATTAATGACCGTGCGGCGGAGCACGACGAAGGTCATCGCGGTCAGCACCAGCGCCAGCGCAAACGCGCCCACCATAAACATCAGACCCAGCTGCGTGCGGCTGTGCGCCTGCGCCGTCAGCGCATTGGCGCGGTCGGTGCGGATCTTAATCGCCTTCAGCAGAACGGCGTTGTAAGCATCGTCCAGCGGGCGCGCGGTCTCATTTTCGTGGTTGATGATCGCCTCGAACATGCCGTTTTTGGCAAATTTGACCATCGGCTGGAGGCCCGCGATATAGGCGTCGTAGCGTGCCTTCAGGTCTGCATCCAGCGCTTCGTCCGCAGCGCTGCGCACGGAACGATGCATATAGGCGGTAAAGCTATCCTGGGATTGCTTAATGCGCGTTTCCGCCTCACGGATGTTCTGCTTCATGGCCTCCATCTCCGCGATACGGCTTGCCGCGCCGGCGTGGATCATATTGATACGCGCGGTGCGCAGATGGTTTGAGCTGTTCGACAGCCCCATACGCACCTGAATTTCGGACGTAACGTCCTGCTGATCGTTGTCGGCCTGTAGCAGGAAATACCCCGCCAGACCCGAACTCAAGGCAAACAGCAGAATAATGCCACCGAGAATGGAGGAAAACAGCGGAACCAGCCTGATGTGATGCAGGAAGCTCAGCTTGCGCTGCGCCTGCATCGAAGAAGTGTTGTCCATGACCGTCGACTCTCTTATAGGTAAGATGCGCAAAAACACGCCTGTTAGATAGTCATCGGCACGGCAGAGATTTAGATTACGGCTAAAAACGCCGCACTGGTCACACTTTAGAGAAGATTATTAAAGAAATGCCAGCGGCTAAAAACCGCTGGCAGAAGAGTTACTTGTCGCCGAAATGAATGACGGTACGGATGGATTTTCCTTCGTGCATCAGATCGAACGCCTCGTTGATCTGCTCCAGCGGCAAACGGTGGGTAATGAACGGGTCGAGCTGAATTTTACCGACCATCGCGTCTTCCACCATGCCGGGAAGCTGGGTACGCCCCTTCACGCCGCCAAACGCGGAGCCGCGCCAGACGCGTCCGGTCACCAGCTGGAATGGACGGGTTTTGATCTCCTGACCTGCCCCGGCCACGCCGATGATGATGCTCTCACCCCAGCCCTTGTGGCAGCATTCCAGCGCAGAACGCATTACGTTGACGTTGCCGATACACTCGAAGCTGAAGTCCACGCCGCCGTCGGTCATCTCAACGATGACGTCCTGAATCGGTTTCTCGTGATCTTTCGGGTTCACGAAATCGGTCGCGCCCATTTCACCCGCCAGCTTGAATTTTTCCGGGTTGGTATCGACCGCGATGATACGCCCGGCCTTCGCCTGCACCGCACCCTGAATCACTGCCAGACCAATGCCGCCGAGACCAAACACCGCCACGGTGTCGCCCTCTTTGACTTTTGCCGTGTTATGCACCGCGCCAATGCCGGTGGTTACGCCGCAGCCCAGCAGGCAGACTTTATCCAGCGGCGCCTGCGGGTTGACCTTCGCCAGCGAGATCTCCGCGCAAACGGTGTATTCACTGAAGGTGCTGGTACCCATGTAGTGATAGATTGGCTTACCGTTGTAGGAGAAACGGGTGGTGCCGTCCGGCATCAGCCCTTTCCCCTGAGTGGCGCGCACGGCCTGGCAGAGGTTAGTTTTACCGGATTTACAGAACTTACACTCGCCGCATTCCGCCGTGTACAACGGGATAACGTGATCGCCTGGCTTCAGGCTGGTCACGCCCTCGCCCACTTCCACCACAATCCCGCCGCCTTCATGACCCAGCACCGCCGGGAAGACGCCTTCCGGATCGTCACCGGAGAGGGTAAACGCATCGGTATGGCACACGCCGGTATGGGTGATTTTGATCAGCACTTCGCCTTTTTTCGGCGGTGCGACGTCGATGTCGACGATTTTCAGCGGCTGGCCGGGGCCAAATGCAACAGCTGCGCGAGATTTCATCATGTCTTCCCTTTTTGTCAGGTGTGTGGATTTATTTTAGATAAGAGCGCAGCAAATGGCCGACTTCCGCCATGCGTACGGCTCGCTGATCCGGCGTTGTGTCTCCCGTCACCAGCTCGTCTTTGAGATGTATTTCAACCATTTCGCCCATCAGGCCATTGGCAGCGCCGCGCACGGCGGCAATTTGCTGCAGGATGGCCAGACAGGGGTCGCCCGACTCCAGCGCGCGTTCAAGGGCATCAACCTGGCCCCGAATGCGGCGGACGCGCGTCAGAATACGTTTTTTATCTTCGGGTGAGTGCGGCATATGCCCTCCTGATACTATAGGGGGGTATAGTAACATTTTTATTCTTAATCTGTAAACATTATGTTTACAAGGGTGATAAACATGTTCAACAGGCTGTGTTGGACATAAAGCGACGTTAACTCCCCATACGGTCCCCCCCGCCAGGTAATGACACATCTAAGAATTGCATGATATAATCAGAATTATTCATTTTAAGGCCCCAGCATGAACGTGCTCTTTAAAACTACGTCTCTCATCTCAAATAACTATCGCAAAAAATTCACGTCATCATTACTCGATTTCTTTTTCATTATTGTTTTTTTCACATTAGCTATCGCTGAAATTAAAAACCCCGCACCATTACCAAATTATTTATATTCTTTAATACATTATCTATGGCCTGTCTCTTATACACATCTGACGCTGCCGACGACGGA
>NZ_JAAQOK010000020.1:0-82251 GCF_011683705.1 Enterobacter sp. 725m/11
CATCCGTAGCTCAGCTGGATAGAGTACTCGGCTACGAACCGAGCGGTCGGAGGTTCGAATCCTCCCGGATGCACCATCCCTTCTGTTATTCCCTTCGATGTTTAGTTCTTAATCACTCTCGTAGTTATCACTTCTCAATCAGCGACAAAAACCCCCTTTTACGATAAAGTAATGCTTTGTTAATCGTTTAGCGAGAGCACGATGTACGCACAGTATGACGGTTTGATCTTCGACATGGATGGCACCATCCTGGATACTGAACCCACGCATCGTCAAGCCTGGACCGAGGTCCTTGGCCGCTACGGCATGCGTTTCGACCTTCAGGCGATGATTGCCCTCAACGGATCCCCAACCTGGCGTATTGCGCAGGCCGTGATTGAACTGAATCAGGCCGATCTCGACCCACACCTTCTCGCGCGTGAAAAAACCGATGCGGTAAAAGCCATGCTTTTAGATACCGTACGCCCTCTGCCACTGATTGATGTGGTAAAAGAGTGGCACGGGCGTCGCCCGATGTCTGTCGGGACGGGCAGCGAGAGCGCGATAGCAGAAGCGTTGCTCAACCATCTTGGCCTGCGCCACTATTTTTCTGCCGTGGTGGCCGCCGATCATGTTAAAAATCACAAGCCCGCGCCGGACACCTTCCTGCTTTGCGCAGAATTAATGGGCGTACCGGCGGCAAAATGCGTCGTGTTTGAAGATGCCGACTTCGGTATTCAGGCCGCGCGTGATGCCGGAATGGCGGCGGTGGATGTGCGCTTACTGTGAGTGACGCGCTGTCACTTGCCTCATTATTCGCCAGCAGTTTTCTAAGCGCCACGCTGTTACCGGGAAATTCGGAAGTGGTACTGGTGGCGATGCTGTTGTCCGGCGTGAGTCAGCCCTGGCTGCTTGTATTAATAGCAACAATGGGTAATAGCCTTGGAGGGCTGACTAACGTTATTCTTGGGCGTTTCTTTCCGCTGCGCGAAAAATCGCGCTGGCAGGAAAAGGCAGTCGGCTGGCTAAAACGCTATGGCGCTGCCACGCTGTTATTAAGCTGGATGCCTGTAATAGGCGATTTACTGTGTCTGCTGGCGGGATGGATGCGCATCTCCTGGGGACCGGTGCTCTTTTTTTTGTGCCTTGGCAAGGCGTTGCGCTATGTTCTCGTGGCGTGGGCAACACTACAGGGTATGACGTGGTGGCACTAATTGGTGGAATGAATACGCGACCTTCAATCGTCAACCATTACAATTATGCTGAGTAACATTACTTTGACAGGCGGGAGGTCAATTTGATCCCGGACGTATCTCAGGCGCTGGCCTGGCTGGAAAACCACCCTCAGGCTCTGAAGGGTATTCAGCGTGGTCTTGAGCGTGAAACGCTGCGCGTTAACGCGGACGGTAGCTTAGCGACGACGGGTCACCCGAAGGCGTTAGGCTCGGC
This sequence comes from Enterobacter sp. 725m/11, assembly GCF_011683705.1. NCBI lineage: Bacteria > Pseudomonadati > Pseudomonadota > Gammaproteobacteria > Enterobacterales > Enterobacteriaceae > Enterobacter > Enterobacter sp. 725m/11. The sequence continues at coordinate 1,429 of NZ_JAAQOK010000020.1, forward strand.
GCTGACACATAAATGGATCACAACCGATTTCGCTGAAGCGCTGCTGGAGTTCATTACGCCGGTGGACGGCGATATTGATCATATGCTGACGATCCTGCGCGACATCCATCGCTACACCGCGCGCAATCTCGGCGATGAACGTATGTGGCCGCTCAGCATGCCGTGCTATATCGAGCAGGGCCAGGAGATTGAGCTGGCGCAGTACGGCACGTCAAACATTGGTCGGCTGAAAACGCTCTATCGCGAAGGTCTTAAAAATCGCTACGGCGCGCTGATGCAGACGATCTCTGGCGTGCATTACAATTTCTCTTTGCCGATGGCGTTCTGGCAGGCGAAGGGGGGAGAAACGGATAAAGAAGCGATCTCCGCCGGTTATTTCCGTCTGATCCGCAACTATTACCGTTTTGGCTGGGTGATTCCGTATCTGTTTGGCGCGTCGCCTGCCATTTGTTCATCGTTCCTGCAGGGGAAACCGACCACGCTGCCGTTCGAAAAAACCGAGTGCGGCATGTACTATCTTCCGTACGCGACTTCTCTGCGCATGAGCGATCTGGGCTATACCAATAAATCGCAAAGCAATCTCGGTATTACGTTTAACGAATTGCACGAATATGTGGCAGGATTGAAGCGGGCGATTAAAACTCCGTCGGAAGAGTACGCGAAAATCGGCCTCGAAAAAGACGGAAAGCGCCTGCAAATCAACAGCAACGTATTGCAGATTGAAAACGAACTGTATGCGCCAATTCGTCCGAAGCGCGTGACGCGCAGCGGTGAAACGCCGTCGGATGCGCTGCAGCGCGGCGGCATTGAATACATTGAAGTGCGCTCGCTGGACATCAACCCGTTCTCACCGATTGGCGTTGACGAGCAGCAGGTTCGCTTCCTGGATCTGTTTATGGTCTGGTGCGCGCTGGCGGATGCGCCGGAAATGAGTTCAGACGAACTGCTTTGTACGCGCACGAACTGGAACCGCGTGATTCTGGAAGGCCGTAAACCGGGTCTGACGCTGGGTATTGGCTGCGAAACAGCGCAGTTCCCGCTGGCTAAGGTTGGTAAGGATCTGTTCCGTGACCTGAAGCGTGTTGCCCGCACCCTGGACAGCATCGACGGCGGCGACGCGTATCAACAGATTTGCGACCAGCTGGTGGAATGCTTTGATAACCCGGAACTGACGTTCTCTGCGCGCATTTTGCGCACCATGATCGAGCAGGGGATTGGCGGCACGGGGCGTTCACTCTCAGCGGAGTACCGTGAGATGCTGATACAGGAGCCGTTAGAGATCCTGAGCGAAGCGGATTTTGTCGCGGAGCGCGACGCGTCCCTGGTGCGTCAGAAAGAGGTTGAAGCGGCGGATACGGAGTCGTTTGAGGCGTTTCTGGCGAAGCAGGCTTAAGCAGAAAAGAAAAAGGCCACATCGCTGTGGCCAAAATATACATCTCTGAATTCAGGGATGATGATAACAAATGCGCGTCTTTCATATACTCAGACGTGCATTCTGTAGAAGAGTTCAGTTTATTTTAAAAAAAATCACTATCGGAGGTGACGTATGCCGTTATTAGATAGCTTTACTGTCGACCATACCCGTATGGAAGCACCTGCAGTCCGCGTGGCGAAGACCATGCACACCCCGCACGGCGACACGATCACCGTCTTCGATCTGCGCTTCTGCGTGCCGAATAAAGAAGTGATGCCGGAGAAAGGCATTCACACCCTGGAACACCTGTTCGCCGGTTTCATGCGTGACCACCTGAACGGCAACGGCGTTGAGATCATCGACATCTCTCCGATGGGCTGCCGTACCGGCTTCTACATGAGCCTGATTGGTCAGCCTGAAGAGAAACGCGTCGCCGATGCGTGGAAAGCGGCGATGGAAGACGTGCTGAAAGTGAAAGAGCAGAACCAGATCCCTGAGCTGAACGTTTACCAGTGCGGCACTTACCAGATGCACTCTCTGGAAGAAGCCCAGGAAATTGCCCGTCACATCATCGAGCGTGACGTTCGCGTAAACAGCAACGAAGAGCTGGCCCTGCCAAAAGAAAAACTGCAGGAGCTGCACATCTAGTATTGTGCCTGTGGATGCCCGGTGGCGCTTCGCTGGCCGGGCCTACAATCCTCATGACGACAACCACCACCTTCTCCTTTACCCATCGCCCGCTTGTGCCGTTTTCGCATGATTATGCTCATGGCGATAGCGAGCCGTGGCATGAGCACGACTGCGCGCAGCTGCTGCACAGCCTGACGGGCGTCGTGCGGGTCGATACCGCATCCGGCTGCTGGGTAGTGCCGCCCGGGCGCGGCGTCTGGCTACCGGCGGGAACACAGCACTCGCTTCGCATCACCGGCAACGTTGCAGCCCGCACGCTGTTTATCGATCCGCTGGCGCGAGCCGATCTCCCGGCGACCTGTCAGATCGTGCAGATCTCCCCGCTGCTGCGCGAGCTGATCCTCACCTCCCTGACGCTACCTGAGTCGTACTCGCCGGGAAGCCGTGACGAGCGCGTGTATGAGCTCATTCTGGATGAAATTCGCATCATGCCGGTGCTGCCGTTTCACCTGCCGGAGCCGGAAAGTGAAGCGTTACGCCAGCTGTGTCGACAGGTCCGTCAGTTACCAGGTGAAAGCTGGAGCGGTCAACAGAGCGCGAGCTTGCTCGGCATGAGCGAGCGTACGCTGAACCGCCATTTTCAGCAGCAGACCGGGTTAAGCTACGGCGAGTGGGTGAGAAGGGCGCGCCTGCTGGAAGCCTTAGTGCGGCTGGCGCAGGGCCAGCCGGTGCTGCGCGTGGCGCTGGATCTGGGATACGGCAGCCACAGCGCCTTTACGGCGATGTTCCGCCGGGCGATGGGTATCTCTCCCAGCGATTACTTTAAGAACGACTAACCGCGTTAAACAGCGCCTGAAGCGACGCGCGCGCCACGTCGCTGTCAATGCCCACGCCCCAGCTGCTGGTGCCGTCCTGGAACAGGCAGCGGATATAGGCCACCGAACGGCTGTCGCTGCGTTCGCCCAGCGTATGTTCGTGATAATCCTTAATCACAAACGGCGCGTTGACCCAGCGGCTCAGGCCCTGCGCGGCAGCGGAGAGCAGACCGTTGCCCTGACCCTCCAGCTGGCGCGTTCCCCCCTGCGTGACGACGCTTGCCGTCAGCCGCAGCTGGCCGTCCTGCTGGCCGTCGCTGCGGTAGGATTGCAACGCCAGCTGCGGGGTCGTTACCAGCCCGTAGCGGGTGCGGAATAGCTTCCACAGCGCGTTCTGCGTCATTTCTTTCCCGTGGCGATCCGTTTCCTGCTGCACGTGCTGGCTAAAATCCTGCTGCAGAGCGCGGGGCAGCTTCAGGCCGTGGTTTTGCTCAATAAGCCAGGCGCTGCCGCTTTTTCCTGACTGGCTGTTCACGCGGATCACCGCTTCGTAGGTGCAGCCGATGTCCTGCGGATCGACGGGCAGATAGGGCATCTCCCAGCGATCGCCAGGCCTGCGGGCATCAAAGCCTTTCTTAATGGCGTCCTGGTGCGAGCCGGAGAAGGCGGTATAGGCCAGCCGTCCTGCCCACGGATGGCGCGGATGGACAGGCAACTGGTTGCAGGCCTCTACCGTTTCGACCACCCGATTCATATCGCTAAAGTCCAGATTGGGACTAATGCCCTGGCTGTAGAGGTTCATCGCCAGCGTTACCAGGCAAACGTTGCCCGTGCGTTCGCCGTTGCCAAAAAGGCAGCCCTCTACGCGGTCGGCCCCGGCCATCACCGCCAGCTCCGCGCTGGCGACGCCCGTTCCGCGGTCGTTATGCGGATGCACGCTGATGCACACGTTGCGGCGGCGGCTGAAGTGGCGGCAGAAATACTCGATCTGGTCGGCATAGACGTTCGGCGTACTGACCTCGACGGTAGCGGGTAAGTTGATCACCATTGGCCGTTCATCGCACGGCTGCCAGATCTCCGCCACGGCTTCACAAATCTCCAGCGCAAACTCCGGCTCGGTAAAGCAGAAAGTTTCCGGGGAGTACTCGTACTGCCAGCGGGTTTCAGGGTTCTCTTCACAAAGCTGGCGGATAAGCCGTGTGGCGCGGGTGGCCAGCTCGACGATCTGCGCTTTCTCCATACCGAACACCAGGCGGCGGAACAGCGGGGCGGTGGCGTTATACAGGTGGACGGTGGCCTGCTTCGCGCCGTGCAGGGATTCAAAAGTACGATGGATGAGATCTTCCCGCGCCTGTGTTAACACCTGAATCGTGACGTCATCCGGAATGCGGTTCTCTTCGATAAGCTGGCGGACAAAGTTGAAGTCGGTCTGCGAGGCGGACGGGAAGGCGACCTCAATCTCTTTAAATCCGCAGCCCAGCAGCAAATCCCAGAACTGCAGCTTGCGCGCGCTGTCCATCGGCTCGGCAAGCGCCTGGTTGCCGTCGCGTAAGTCTGTCGAGAGCCAGCGCGGCGCGCGGGTGATGGTCTGCTCCGGCCAGCGGCGGTCGGGCAATGAAACGGTGGGATAAGGCTGGTATTTGTCGGCGGGTGTGTTCAGCATGATGCGCTCCTGTTGTCTTTTCACTATCGTGAATTGATTTCAGGAGCGCTGCTTTATCGAAACTGACAATCGCTGTCGCGTTCTGGACAACGCGAATTAGTGCGCCCCTCCGCCGCCGCCACCGGCGCCAAACGGCGGTCTGGCAAACCACACCAGCCCCAGCAGGACGATGAAGATCCCCGCAGATATCCAGAAAATCTCGTTGGCCGAGATAATTAGCCCCTGGTTGGTGATCTGCTGGGCAATCCAGCCGGACGCCTGCTGCTCCGTCATCCCCATTCCCTGAAGCTGGTTGTACATTTCGCGGGAGTTCGGGTTGAACGGGTTCACCGCTTCGGTCAGCTGGGCGTGGTGCATCGATTCACGGTTGGTCCACAGGGTGGTGGTGATCGACGTCCCGATAGAGCCCGCCAGCGTACGGGTGAAGTTCGACAGGCTCGACGCGGCCGCCAGACGCTCAGGCGGTAAGCCAGAGAGCGTGATGGTGGTCAGCGGCATAAAGAAGCACGCCACCGCGAAGCCCTGAATGAACTGTGGCCACGCCGAGGCGCCAAAGTCCATTCCCGGCTCAAAGGTGTACGCGCGCCAGTAGAAGCACACGGCGTACATAATGAAGCTGAACGTCACCAGCCGACGCATGTCGAGCTTGTGGGCGAAGCGGCCAATAATCGGCGACAGCAGAACCGGGATCACCCCAACGGGCGCTGAGGCCAGACCCGCCCAGGTCGCGGTATAGCCATACACCTCCTGCAACAGCTGCGGCAGCAGAACAATCGCGCCGAAGTAGAGCATATAGGCGAGGCTGATACACAGGCAGCCGATGGTGAAGTTTCGCGATTTGAAGAGCGAGAGATCGACAATCGGGTTGTCGTCCGTCAGCTCCCAGACAATCAGGAAGCTTATCGACACCACCGCGACAATGGTCAGGATGATGATCTCCTGCGAGTTGAACCAGTCGAGCTCTTTACCGCGGTCGAGCATGATCTGCAGACTGCCGATACCCAGGATCAGCAGCGCCAGCCCGATGCTGTCGATACGGCGCTGTTCGGTGCGCGTCTCTCGTCCCCGCAGCGACTGCAGCGTCATCAATACCACGACGGCGCCAATCGGTACGTTGATAAAGAAGATCCAGCCCCAGTGGTAGTTATCGCTGATGTACCCGCCCAGAATTGGTCCGCAGATAGGCGCAACGATAACGGTCATTGACCATAGCGCCAGCGCGACCGAACGTTTTGCTGGGGGGTAGTTGCTCAGCAGCAAACTCTGCGACAGCGGGATCAGCGGCCCGGCGACAATCCCCTGAATGACGCGGAAGAAAATCAGCATCGTCAGGCTGCTGGACATGCCGCACGCCCAGGAGGCAAGAACAAACGCTACCGTGGACCAGAGGAACAGCTTCACCTCACCGACGCGCTTCGCCAGCCAGCCGGTGATAGGGATGGAGATGGCGTTTGCCACCCCAAACGAAGTAATGACCCAGGTCCCCTGGCTCAGCGACGAGCCAAGGTTGCCGGCGATGGTTGGGATCGCCACGTTTGCGATGGTGGAGTCCAGCACCTGCATGAATGTCGCCAGCGACAGCGCAATGGTCATAATGACCAGCTGCGCGCCTTCCAGCGGTTTTTGCGGCTTTTGCTGTTGCATAACGCTCACCTTCGGATTAACCGGCGTTTGCCTTCACGATGTCATCGATCAGTTTGTTGACCGGATCGAGGCTAATTTCACGGGCGTTACTTTCATAAACCGGGCTGCTACGCACCTGGCTTGCCAGGATCTGACCGTCGCGGTTGGCGGTATCGACCGTCACAAGCGTTGAGAGGCCGATACGCAGCGGGTGATCCGCCAGCTGTTTGGCATCCAGCTCGATACGCACGGGCAGACGCTGAACCACTTTGATCCAGTTACCGGTGGCGTTTTGCGCAGGCAACAGGGAGAAGGCGCTGCCGGTCCCCATATCCAGACCCACCACTTTCCCGGTGTACTTCACGTCATCGCCATAGATATCACTGACCACGGTTGCGGTCTGGCCGATACGCATATGGGCGAGCTGCGTCTCTTTAAAGTTGGCGTCTACCCACAGGTTGTCTGCCGGCACGACCGCCATCAGCGGCGTGGTCGGGCTAATCTGCGCCCCTGGCTGGACGGAACGGCGGGAGACGTAGCCGGTCATCGGGCTGACGATTTTGGTACGCTGCAGGGCAAGCCATGCGTTGCGTACTTCAGTCGCCGCCTGTTGTACGGCGGGCTGGTTTTCGAGGCTGGTGCCGAGCACCATCGCCTGGTTGGCGTTGTACTGTTGAATCGCCACGTCCAGCTGTGCCTGGGCACTGGCAACCGCGTCGCGCGCGTGCTGCAGCTCTTCACGGCCAATCAGGTTAGCGGTGCCGAGCGGTACACGGCGGTTCAGGTCGCTCTGCGCCTGCGCGAGTGCGGTTTTCTGTACGTCGATGTTGGCCTGCAGCTGTTTACTGTTGATCATCAGCTGGCGGGTCTGACGGACGCTGGAGGCCAGCGCGGTCTGGGCTTTCTCAAAGGCCTGCTGGGCGTCGGTTGGATCGAGGGTCACCAACACATCGCCTTTTTGCACAAAGTCGGTATTGTCAGCCCAGACTTTCGTCACGCTGCCCGACACCTGCGCCATAATCTGTACCTGGTTCCCTGCCACGTATGCGTCGTCAGTCTCTTCTGCATGACGCAATACTAAAAACCAATAGATCCCATATGCCACGGCAATAATAATAAAGAGCAAGGTCAACAGAAGAAGGGCACTTTTACGTTTGCCTTTCTTATTGGCCAGTTGCTGCGGGGTAGTGCTCTCCGCATTTGCGCTCATTGTTGTTCTCCACGATCTTCTTATTTTCACATCGGCTGAGCCGACCTGTTGTCAGAAAGGCCAGCAGTGTGACGTGCTGGCCTGTCGGTTTTCTTATATAAATCTGGATTGTTGAGCGTGTCGTCGCGTTAGCGCAGCGCCTCAAGAACAGCGCCTTCTTCATCCATCTGGTCCAGACGGGTGAGCAGCTTGCGAGTGATATGCTCAAGCTGGTCGCGCTCGGAAGTACTGAGGGCAGACCAGAGTTTGTGCAGGCAATTGTGCTGAGGTGGCAGCACCTCACGCAGGAACTGGTGACCTTTATCGGTCAATTGCAGATGCAGGCAGCGGCGATCGTTATCGCTTTCACGGCGCTCAATCCAGCCGCGCTTTTCCAGCTCATCGGCAATACGGGTCGCATTGGTACGGGACGATCCCAGCGCGCAGCTCAGCTCAGAAGGCTGAATGCTATGGTTTTCCTGAGACTCCAGCGTAATCAACGCCATAAACAACGTCTCGTTAATCCCTTGAGCTTTCAGCATTTTATTACGATTTTCCAGCAGCTTACCCTGCATGTGCATGCACAGGCGGGTCAGCAGGATTTCCTGATACGGGAAGTCCTCATGACGACTGGCGCGGAATTTAAGCATTTGTTCAATGGGCGTAAACGAACTATCCATTTTGGGCATAACCTCATTAATTACAGCCGATATAGTAACGATGGTGACAAATAATGTAAATGAATTATTTGTGCGGTTATATCCGCCAAACGAATGCCACCATCAAAGAGCGCCGGGTAAGTCCGTGACCCGGTGAGCACAGAAAGCGTAGGGTATAAACCCGCTGAAGAGAGGATGTGGGGACGGGGGTCTGAACTATTCATGCCAATTGTAGATATGTCACCCACATTAAAATTTCTGGGATAAATGATTACGTTTACATTAACAGACTGCCGGGCCCCTTTACACCCTAAGAGGCCCAAAGCAATGTAAAACTTAATGAATTGCTTCCTGACGATGATAGCCGCGCCACCATACAACCAGGTTAAGCGCGGCGACGATTGCCCCTATCCCGCACACGCCTGACCAGCCGGCATGCTGCCACGCCGACGCTGATATTAACGAACCCGCCGCACCACCAATGAAGTAGCTGGTCATGTATCCGGCCGTGAGGCGGTTACGCGCCTCGGGCTTCACGCGGTAAATCACGGTCTGGTTGGTGATGTGCACACCCTGTACGGTGAGATCGAGCACCAGAATACCGACGATCAGCGCCAGCACCGAGACGTGCCCATACCAGATGGCCGCCCAGGAGAGCAGGAGCAAAATCAGTCCGGCTGTCGTGGTCATGTGCGATTTGCCTTTATCAGCCAGCCCGCCTGCCGGGCGAGCGCCCAATGCACCGGCAGCACCGGCCAGACCGAACAGACCAATCACCCCTTCGGAATAATTGAACGGCGGTGCTGCCAGCAGAAACGCCATCGACGTCCAGAGAATGCTGAAGTTGGCGAAGGTTAAACACCCCAGCAGAGCGCGGGTGCGCAGCAGTTTATCCTGCGTGAACAGGCTAAACACGGAGGCCAGAAGCTGCGGGTAATTCAGGTGGTTCTCCTGCTTCACCTTCGGCAGCCCGCGCCACAGCGCCAGCGCCATCACCACCATCAATACGCTCGCCACCCAGTAAACGGTGCGCCAGCCGCCGAGGCTTGCCAGCAGCCCGGCAACGGTTCGCGCCAGCAGAATGCCCAGCAGCAGGCCGCTCATGATAGTGCCGACCACTTTGCCGCGTTTTTCCGGCGAGGCGAGCGTTGCGGCGAGAGGCACCAGGATTTGCGCGACGACGGAGAAAAGCCCCGTTAGCGCGGTACCGACGATCATCATCGTCAGCGACTGGCTGCTGGCGGTGATCAGCATGCCGCCTGCCGCCAGAAGCGTCATAGAGACGATAAGCATCCGGCGCTCAAACATATCGCCCAATGGCACCAAGAACAGCAGCCCTGCCGCATAGCCGAGCTGCGCAGCGGTGACGATAAAGCCGGCGGAGCTGGCTGAAAGATCGAAGGCGCGTGCGATAGTATCAAGCAGAGGTTGTGCGTAATAGTTGCTGGCGACTGCCAGACCCGTTGCCACGGACATTAAAAGGATGAGTGCGGGGCTAAGCCCCTGAGATGTTTTTGTCATTAGTTTCAGGAATCGTGAGTTAAGTGATTATTTTTCCGGAAACCATAATAGCTAATGATTGTGAATGTTGGGGGATTGTTATGTGTGTGTTTGTGCGGTTAATCCCCTCACCCTAACCCTCTCCCCAGAGGGGTGTACGGTCCGGGGTGAGGGGTAAGGTTGTGTTGTGTTTTTACTTCTGCGCCGCAAGCGCCTCTTTCACCCAGCCATCAAACTGCTGCTGGTGGGCTTTGATCCAGCCATCCACGTGGCCTTTAACATCCGCCTCAGAGGATTTGCCCGCGTGCATCATCGCATTCTGGGCGTTGATGTCCGCCAGCGGCAGCTTCATCACCGAGAACAGCTTCGCCGCAGCCGGGTTTTTCTCCGCCCAGGCTTTGTTCGCCACGATGTGCATGGTGTTCACCGGGAAGCCATAGTTCATGCCGTTCGGCAGTTTGGTGTCGATATCTTTCTGCTCGCCCGGCAGGGAGGAGAAGGGCACCTGTAACCACACCACGTCTTTGCCCGGCTTCAGCACGTCGCTCACCCAGTACGGCGTCCAGGTGTAGTAGATCACCGGCTTGCCTTCTTTAAAGCGGGCAATGGTGTCGGCCATCATCGCGGAGTAGTTGCCGTGGCTCACGTCGACGGTTTTCGCCAGATCGAACGCTTTGTTCTGGTGGTTAATCACCGCTTCGCAGCCCCAGCCCGGCGAGCAGCCCATCATGTCGGCCTTTCCGTCACCGTTGGTGTCGAACAGTCTGGCGATCTTCGGATCTTTCAGCTGCTCAATATTGGTGATGTGGTACTTATCAGCGGTTTTCTTGTCGATCAGATAACCCTGCGCCGCGCCGGTCACGAAGGTGCCTTCGCGATAGAATTTCTTATCGCCACCTGCGGCGGCATACATGTCGTCATGCAGCGGCTGCCAGTTCACGGCGGTAAAGGTGGCATCACCGGAGGCAATCGAGGTGTAGCCCACGTTGTAATCCACTTCGCTCGGCGTGTTGACCGTATAGCCCAGCTTCTCCAGCGCGCGGCTGACGATCAGGGTCTGGAAGCTCTCTTCCGAAATGGTGCTCTGCACCGGCTGCACGGTAATGCCTTTGCCCGGCAGGTCAGCGGCAAACGCGCTGGTGGAGACAAGGGTGGCAAACGCTGTGGCAAAAAGTACGTTATGTCGCATCGTTGTTCCTTATTTTGTAAATGGGCGGGTCAGTAACCCGACAGGGCCGGTGGTGTACCAGCGACGGTTGCCGCGACTGCGTGAATCACGACCGACAGCCTGGGTCAGGCGGTCAAGGATAATGGCGAGGATCACAATCCCGACGCCGCCGACGGTCGCCAGCCCCATGTCGAGACGGCCAATACCGCGCAGCACCATCTGGCCGAGACCGCCAACGGCGATCATCGAGGCGATCACCACCATGGACAGTGCCAGCATCAGCGTCTGGTTAACGCCCGCCATAATGGTCGGCATCGCCAGCGGAAGCTGAACCTTAAACAGCATCTGACGCGGGCTGGCGCCGAACGAGCGCGAGGCCTCAATCAGATCCGCAGGCACCTGGTTAATGCCCAGGATCGTCAGGCGAATAATCGGCGGCAGGGCGAAGATAATGGTCACCACCACGCCCGGCACGTTACCGATGCCGAACAGCATCACGATAGGCACCAGATAGACGAACGCCGGGGTGGTCTGCATCGCATCCAGCAGGGGACGAATAATCTTCGCCGCCCGCGGGCTGCGCGCCAGCCAGATCCCCATCGGCAGGCCGATGACAATGCAGAAGAGCAGGGCGGTCAGCACCAGCGCCAGGGTAATCATCGCCTGAGACCACGCGCCAATCGCGCCGATGGCAATCAGGGAGATCAGCGTGGCGACGCCCATACCCGCGCTACCGAATTGCCATGCGATCAGCGAGAACAGGATTATCGCCACGGGCGCCGGCATGCCCAGCATCAGCTGCTGGAAGCCGTTCAGGATGTAATCCACCGGGATGCGGATCCCCTGGAACACCGGGCGGAAATGGGTAACGACCCAGTCGATCCCCTCTGTCACCCAGCTGTCCAGCGGGATCAGCGTCTTGTGGAACGGATCCATAATATTGAAATGCTCTGGCGCAGGCGCGGGTGCGCTGTTGAGCCAGTCCGCCGCGCCGCCGCCGTCGGCAGGTGCGGGTGTGGAACCCCACGCATCGGCAGATTGCGCCGCGCTGTCCGCAGCTTCAGTGGTACCCCATGGGTTTGATTGATCAGCCATTGTTTGCCCCCTCGCGATCTAAAGCCTGTAGCAGCATCCGTTTTGAGATGATGCCAACGTACTGTTGTTCTTCACCGACAACCGGCACGGCGCAAGGCGCCTGACCCACGTGAGAGAGCAACTCGCTAAGCGGCGTTTCGGCATCCACGGCAAGCGGAGCGTCAATCAACGCCGCATCGATTCCCTGGTTTTCGCTCAGGGCGTTTTTCAGAGAGTCGATGGAGACAACGCCGACAAATTTATTGCCGCGTTCAACCAGATAACCGTATTCACGGTCTTCATCCTGCAACAGCTTCAGCGCGGAGCGCGGGCCGAAGCCTGGCGTTTTTCGAATAATGCCGTTTGGCGTTCGGCGGGCAATATCTTTCGCGCTAAATACTTGGCTAATATCCACGCCGCGGAAGAAGGTACGCACGTAATCATTCGCCGGATTATTCAGAATTTCATCCGGCGTGCCGACCTGCACCACTTCGCCATTTTGCATAATGGCAATGCGGTCGCCAATACGCATGGCTTCATCGAGATCGTGAGAAATAAAGACAATGGTGCGCTGGTGTTTGGCCTGTAATTTTACCAGCTCATCCTGCATCTCGGTGCGAATTAAAGGATCGAGGGCGGAGAAGGCTTCATCCATTAATAAAATGTCTGGATTAATGGCTAATGCGCGGGCTAATCCTACGCGCTGACGCATCCCGCCCGAAAGCTCGTCCGGGTACGCATGTGCATAATTTTCCAGCCCAACCTGACGCAGGGCGTCCATCGCTTTTTCCTGCCGTTCCTGCGCGGGCGTACCGGCTAATTCCATGCCGAAGGCGGTATTATCCAGCACCGTCATGTGCGGCATCAGCGCGAATGACTGGAATACCATCGCAATCTTCTTTCTGCGCACCTCGCGAAGCTCAGCGTCTGATATTCTGGCGATATCCACGCCATCAATCAGCACCTGTCCGCGGGTGGGTTCAATCAGGCGATTGAGAAGGCGAACCATAGTGGATTTACCCGAACCGGATAACCCCATGATGACAAAAATCTCGCCTTCTTCAATGGCCAGACTGGCGTCTTTAACGCCAAGCGACAGCCCGGTTTTTTCCAGAATTTGCTCTTTCGAAAGGCCTTTCTCAATATATTTGAATGCGCGCTGCGGGTGCTCGCCAAATATTTTATAAAGATTTTTCACTTCTAATTTAATTGCCATGCAATAGAGAGTGTCCTGTTATTTGTTTATGTCGATATGATTACCATGGTAAATTGTTAACGGGCATAACCCTAACATACTGAGAATCTGAGACAACCCTGAGTTGGCCTGACGCCGGAATTTTGCTGCAAGCGAAACGGCTGAATTTCCCATGAATAAAGGGCTGAGGGCGGTTTGAATTTTTCTCAATTTTTTGCTGCTGCGTCGGGAAATTCGCCTGAATCGGTGTGAATCAGGCGAATATGACGGGGAAATTACAGTGTAGTGCCTGGTGAAATAGTGGTGTGGAAATAATGAGATTTATATTTAATTAATGAACGTTAATTCATACATTAAAAATCCCAATCCTCATCTTCTGTCTCCACCGCTTTACCCATCACGTACGACGATCCGGACCCGGAGAAGAAATCGTGGTTTTCGTCCGCATTGGGCGACAGCGCCGCGAGGATTGCCGGGTTTACCTCCGCCATCTCCGGCGGGAAAAGCGCGTCGTAGCCCAGGTTCATCAGCGCTTTGTTCGCGTTGTAGCAGAGAAACGCTTTCACGTCCTCTTCCCAGCCCGTTCCAGCGTACAGCTCTTCGGTATAGCTCAACTCGTTGTCATACAGATCCATCAGCAAATCGAGGGCGAAACCTTTGAGTTCCTCGCGTTTTTCCGGGCTGACATTCTCCAGCCCTTTCTGATACTTATAGCCTATGTAATAACCGTGCACCGCCTCGTCACGGATAATGAGGCGAATCAAATCGGCGGTGTTGGTGAGCTTGCCCCGGCTCGACCAGTACATGGGCAGCCAGAAGCCGGAATAGAAGAGAAAGGATTCCAGGAACACGCTGGCGATCTTCTTCTTCAGCGGCTCGTCGGCGCGGTAATACTCCAGCACCAGCTCCGCCTTGCGCTGTAATGACGCGCTCTCTTCGCTCCAGGCGTAGGCCGCGTCCACGTCTTTGGTCTGGCACAGCGTCGAGAAAATCGAACTGTAGGAGCGGGCATGTACCGCCTCCATAAAGCTGATATTCGACATTACCGCCTCTTCGTGCGGCGTCAGCGCGTCGCTCATCAGAGCGGGTGCACCCACGGTATTCTGAATAGTGTCCAGCAGCGTCAGGCCGGTAAAGACGCGGATCGTCAGCTGCTGTTCGGCGTGGCTCAGCGTCTGCCAGGCTGGAATATCATTGGAGAGCGGCACCTTTTCCGGCAGCCAGAAGTTGCTGGTCAGGCGGTTCCACACCTCCAGGTCTTTATCGTCCTGAATCTTGTTCCAGTTAACGGCACTCACGCGTGACAGTTTCATCCTTTCTCCTTACAGCGCGCAGGACACGCAGCCTTCGATTTCGGTGCCTTCCAGCGCAAGCTGGCGCAGGCGAATGTAGTACAGCGTTTTGATGCCTTTCTTCCAGGCGTAAATCTGCGCTTTGTTGATATCCCGCGTGGTGGCGGTGTCCGGGAAGAAGAGCGTCAGCGACAGCCCCTGGTCAACGTGCTTCGTGGCCTCGGCGTAGGTATCAATGATTTTCTCCGGGCCGATCTCGTACGCGTCCTGGTACAGCGCCAGGTTCTCATTGGTCATAAACGGGGCAGGGTAGTAGACGCGTCCGGTTTTGCCTTCCTTACGAATCTCAATCTTCGACACGATCGGGTGAATGCTCGACGTGGCGTGGTTGATGTAGGAAATCGAACCGGTTGGCGGCACCGCCTGCAGGTTCTGGTTATAAATGCCGTAGCGCATCACGTCGTCGCGCAGCTGCTGCCACATCTCGCGCGTCGGCAGGGTAATGCCGGCGCGGTCAAACAGCGCGCGCACTTTTTCGGTTTTCGGCTGCCAGTCGCCTTCCAGATACTGGCTGAAATACGCCCCGCTGGCGTAGCGCGACTGCTCAAAGCCTGCGAACCGCTGGTTGCGCTCGCGCGCCAGCATCATTGAGGTATGCAGCGCATGCCAGGTGACGGTGTAGAAATAGAGATTCGTGAAATCCAGCCCTTCCGGGCTGCCGTAGGCGATGCCTTCCCGTGCCAGATAGCCGTGCAGGTTCATCTGCCCCAGGCCGATGGCGTGCGACGCGGCGTTGCCCGCCTCGATGGACGGCACGCTGCGGATGTGGCTCATGTCCGATACCGCCGTTAGCCCGCGAACGGCGGTCTCCACCGTGCGGCCAAAATCCGGCGAATCCATGGTGTGGGCAATATTGAGCGACCCGAGGTTGCAGGAGATATCTTTGCCGATCTCCGCGTAGTCCAGGTTTTCGTCGTAAGCGGAGGCGCTGTTGACCTGCAAAATTTCCGAGCACAGGTTGCTCATATTAATGCGCCCGGCAATCGGGTTGGCGCGGTTTACCGTATCCTCGTACATGATGTACGGATAGCCGGATTCAAACTGAATTTGCGCAAGCGTCTGGAAGAAATCGCGGGCGTTGATGTATTTCTTGCGGATGCGATCGTCTGCAACCAGCTCGTCATAAAGCTCGCTTATCGCCACGTCGCCAAACGCTTTGCCGTAGATCCGTTCAACGTCATACGGCGAGAAGAGCGCCATGTCGGCATTCTCTTTGGCCAGCTTAAACGTGATATCCGGGATCGTCACGCCGAGCGAGAGGGTTTTGATGCGGATTTTTTCGTCGGCGTTTTCACGTTTGGTATCCAGAAAACGCAGAATATCCGGGTGGTGCGCGTGCAGATAAACCGCGCCCGCACCCTGGCGTGCGCCAAGCTGGTTGGCGTAGGAGAAGGCATCTTCCAGCATCTTCATCACCGGAATGACGCCGGAAGACTGGTTTTCGATGCGTTTGATCGGCGCGCCCGCTTCCCGCAGGTTCGAGAGCAGAAACGCCACGCCGCCGCCGCGTTTGGAAAGCTGCAGCGCCGAGTTCACCGCACGGCCAATCGACTCCATATTGTCTTCGATGCGCAGCAGGAAGCAGGAGACCAGCTCGCCGCGCTGGGCTTTACCACAGTTGAGAAACGTCGGCGTGGCGGGCTGGAAGCGGCCGGAGAGGATCTCCTCCGTCAGCCGTTCAGCCAGCGCTTCATCGCCCTGGGCCAGCGTCAGGGCCACCATCACGGTGCGATCTTCAAAGCTTTCCAGGTAGCGTTTGCCGTCGAAGGTTTTCAGGGTGTAGCTGGTGTAATACTTCCATGCGCCAAGAAACGTCTGGAAGCGAAAACCGCTGGCGTGCGCACGTTCAAACAGTCTTACCACGAAGGGACGATCGTAGCGGGCCAGGACGCGCTCCTCGTAGTAGCCCTCGTTAACCAGATAGTCGAGACGTTCATTCTGGCTTGCAAACGTCACGCTGTTGGGCCGCACGTGGGCGGCGAAAAAAGCCTCTACCGCCTCGCGATCTTTGCCAAACTGAATGCGCCCCTCCCGGTCATAGAGGTTAAGCATCGCGTTTAATGCGTGGTAGTCCGGCGTCGCCTGAATTACCCGTTCTGCGGTTGTCGTTGCCAAAATTCGTTCACTCCTTTACGCACGTTTTCTACGTCCTGCTGTGTCCCCATCAGTTCAAAACGATAGAGATACGGCACGCCGCATTTTTGAGAGATGACATCCCCGGCGCGGCCAAAGGCATCGCCAAAATTACGATTGCCCGCCGCGATCACGCCCCGAATCAGTACCCGGTTATGAGGATCGTTCAGAAAGCGGATCACCTGGCGAGGTACTGCTCCTGCCGTACCGCCGCCGCCATAGCTGGGCACCACCAGAATGTAAGGTTCGTCTACCTGAATGCGCTCCCGCTCGTTGAGCGGAATACGCACCGCAGGCAGCCCGAGGCGCTCAATAAAGCGGAGCGTGTTTTCTGAGCTGCTGGAGAAGAAGACCAGCCCACTCATGCACGCGTGGCCTGAGCGCTCAGGCGATTAATCATGTCCGGGCGAAAGCCAGACCAGCTGGTATCACCGGCAATGACCACCGGAAGCTGACGAAATCCCTGTTCGCGCAGGGTATCCGCGGCATCGGGCACCAGGTCGATATTTACCATCTCAAACGCCACGCCGCGGCTCTCCATCGCCCGTTTGGTGGCGTGGCACTGAACACAATCGTTACGAGTGTAAATAATAATGCTCATGATTCGTATTTCCATTTAGAATGAGAAAACGGCGCGAGTTAACGCGTCATAGAGTGTGTGTCTTTCTTAAGGGAATACTAGATGTAGTCGAGAAAAGATTCAACCATACAAGATATGGGAAGTTCAGATTAATGTTGCCCTGATGATGAGCTCAGCGGGGCAGGGCGGGCTGTACGGGTTTTTCAGGATTACAGGCATAAAAAAGCCCCGGCGCCTGAGGCTACCGGGGTTGAGAATGCGGGCTTACTTACGCAGGCTGAGCAGGGCTCCGACAAAAATGCCGACCGCCGCGACGGTTCCCAGCGTACACAGTGGTTTTTCACGTACGAAGGTCGTTGCACAGCTTGCCATGTCGCAGGCCGCCTGCGTAGCGCGTGAACGTCCGTTCATACGGGCGCGGGTTTCACGGAGCAGAGACTGAGCCTTACGTTTCGCAGCATCTGCTTCATCCTTCGCATCCGATCCCCAGGATTTCAGCACTTCCTCAAGCGTGTCCGCTAATTTGCTGACATCATTACGAATATCCTGCGCGTCGTCGTTAATATCGTTTCGGTTCGGTCTGTTAAACATACGATCCTCCGTAATTTTGTGTTCCCGTTTAGTTTAGTTCAGAAATTTAATATCTGAAGTGCGTCACGCGTTATCCGCCAGTTTATGGACTATTCTGAAAGCCCTGCTAATGCTGATTACTGTAAGGTTGCCGGGCAGGAAAAGATAACGAGGAAAAGATATGTATTTACGACCTGACGAGGTGGCACGCGTTCTTGAAAAAGAGGGATTCACCATGGATGAGGTGACGCCAAAAGCGTATGGATATCGCCGCGGCGAGAATTATGTTTATGTTAATCGTGAAGCCAGGATGGGACGTACCGCTCTCATTATTCACCCGACGCTGAAAGACAGAAGTCTGTCATTTGCTGAGCCTGCCTCGGATATTAAAACCTGCGATCACTATCAGCAATTTCCGCTCTATTTAGGCGGTGAACGGCATGAGCATTATGGTATTCCGCACGGTTTCAGTTCCCGTATGGCGCTGGAGCGGTTTCTGAAGGGACTGTTTGGCGACGTACAGTAAATCTGCGACTGGCTTTCGCCAGTCGCTTCACATTACGCTTTTACCTGGCCGTACTGGCTGACCTTAAACAGGCGGCGGCAGTAGTCGAGGAAATAGCCGTATACCGCACCCATCAGCATTGATACCACGATATTCGAACTGACCGCTGCGGCGATCTGGTGCCAGTCCGCGCCCACTGTCAGGAGAATAGCCACGTAGACCGGCGACTGGAACGTGACGTACGCCAGCACGTCGGCAAGATTTTTCATCCAGCCCGCCGGGCTGATGCGGCGCGCGAAACGCATAACGGCATCGCGGTATAGCCCGTAAGGCCATGCGATAATAATATTGACCGGGATCGCCACCAGACGAGAAGAAAGTGACTGCTCGAAGGTCATTCCGGAGAGGAATATTTCAATCAGCATGTTCACAACGGAACAGTAGACAACCATCGCGAAAGTATCCGCCACCGCGTGGCGCAGGCGAGATTGCGGCGAGAACATGTCTGAACTCCTTGAGAAGAACGCAGTGGAATCGGTTTTCCTTCAGCGGCTAGTGCTTTAGGTTGGTTTGTTTGAGGTGTATAGCGTATATCTCTATGTTTGAACTAACAACTAGTGATTAGTTTTTATTTACTCGCCTTTTGTCCACAAAATTCTCTAAAATTGGTTGTTTTTTATCCGGTTCGTTATAATCTGTCTCATTAAATGTTTTACTTATATAAATCAGTTGCTTATGTGTTTTGCTTTTGACGCAGAAATCCACTCCCCTGATGAGAGCGTAGTATGCTGTGATTTGGATTAAAGTTGACCATTTATATTGATTCGGTGATTAGATCCACGTGTTTCCCGCCAATGCTATGCGCTATTATTAACGGCGATATTTAAATATATTTACATTTATGCCCGTTTGGACCTTTGGGTAGATATTTCAACTGAAATGAATTATTCTTGGGGCGATTTATCTATTTACCCCAAAGAAAAGGTTTTCAATAATATGTCTTTGACGTTACAGAATCTTAATAATATCCGAACCCTGCGCGCGATGGCGCGAGAATTAACCCTGGACGTTCTTGAGGAAATGCTGGAAAAGGTCAGGGTCGTTACTGAAGAAAAACGCAATGAGCTGGCGGAATTAGAGCAGCAGCGCGCTGAACAGCAGGAAAAAATTAATACCCTGCTGGAACTGATGAAAGCCGATGGTATTTCTCCGACTGACCTGCTGGGTTCAGAACTGGCGCAGGCGGGTAAACCGACTAAAAAGCGTAAACCGCGTGAAGCGAAATATCGCTTTATTGACCAGAACGGTGAAGAAAAAACGTGGACCGGCCAGGGCCGCACGCCGAAGCCTATTGCCAGCGCGCTGGCAGAGGGTAAATCACTGGATGATTTTCTGATCTAATACGTGGACCGGGCGGAACAAGCCGCCCGGTTATCTGTTCAGCAGACGCCGAAATCACCTTCTTCGGTATACGGCGCCAAATCGGCCGCTTTCAGCGTATATTTCTCGCCTTGTTCATTGCTGGCCTGTACCGCCACCACGTTTTCACCGTTCACTTCGAGCACTTTCAGCTTTGGGCCGCCTTTAAGCGGTTGCACATAATCACCGACAGAAAACATATAACCTCCTCATCGTTTTAGCGATCTCCACCTTAGCCGACGTCTGATGCCGGGTACAGCGTAATTCATTGCTTACTGCTTATGAGGTATGACGGTTCCATGGCATCACTTTCAGCAACCGTGCCATACCGCAAAAACCTGTCACACCGGCGAACAGAAGCCCGGCCTGCTTCCAACCCTGAATCCCCCCCTCAACCACGAAGGCCTGAGCCGGCAATAAGAGAAAGAGACATGGTATTTCCTTACGGTCAATTTATGAGTAGTAGAACATTTAAGGAAGGGCTTAAGCCAGTGTAAAGAGGGTAAAGGCAGGTAAAAGCGCGAGAGATGAATGGCAGTAACCCGTAAACTGGCTATGCTTAGAGAAATGTCTCTTTTTAATTTTCAATTGGTTAGCTTGCACGGAGTGATTATGGGTTTTTGGCGCGTTGTTTTTACGATTATTCTCCCGCCGCTGGGCGTGCTGCTTGGCAAGGGACTGGGCTGGGCGTTTATTCTGAACATCCTTCTGACCATCCTGGGTTACTTCCCGGGCCTTATCCACGCGTTTTGGGTGCAGACGAAAAACTAAGCACGCCACAGTAAATCACTGTATATACCGGTTAATACGCCTTCCGGGCCAAACTGCTGTTTGATCCAGCGCGTCACCTGGCCGGTCGCCGCATGCTGCGTGGCGAGCAGCATGCGCGAGTCCTGACGCGGATTGTTAATACGCCGCGTGATGAGCAGACCGTCTTCCATCGCTTCTCTTGCCATGTATTCCGGCAAAAAGCCAATCCCTTCCCCCAGAATCTGGCACTGGCACTTGGTGTTGAAATCCGGCACCAGAATCGCCTCCTGCCCGTGCAGCAGCCAGCCGACCTTCTTGTTGATGGTATGCGCGGTATCTTCCACCATGATGTTGGGGTACAGGCGCAACTGGCTCTCCGCTATCGGTTCGGGAACAAAGGCGAGGGGATGTTCCGGCGCGATGGCAAACACCCAGCGAATGGCGCCAATTTCGGTGTAATCAATCCCGCCGCCGTCCAGCAGCGTATCCGGCGCGCCAATCGCGATGTTGGCCTGATTGTTGATGATCGAATCCCAGACGCCGTTATACACCTCGGTCGTCACCGTGATCTGGCAGGTGGGAAACTGCTTTTTCAGCACCTGCAGCAAACGCGCGGTATGGCGCGGCGTATACAAGAGCTGATTAATGCAGATGCGCACTCGCGCCTCGATGCCCTGCGAAATGGTATCAATCCCGCGCTTGATGGCGTGGAAGTCATTCAGCAGGTCGGTGGCTTTACGGTAAAAATAAAACCCGGACTCCGTCAGCTCGATGCTGCGCGTGTTGCGCACAAACAGCACCACATCCAGCCCGGTCTCCATGCGCTTAATGGTGTAGCTAATGGCGGAGGTCGTCACGCCCAGCTCGGCGGCGGCTTTGCTGAAGCTGCCGAAGCGTGCCGCGGTGGTGAAGGCCAGCAGGTTCTCTTCGGTAAAGATGGAATTCATATCACAGCATCCTCAGCCATCAGTTTTGAACATATTTTAACAGCGCCGTTACATCATATTTGAAGTGTGTCACAGTTCTGACTATTTACGCGGGGCCGCGCACTGCAAGGCTTTTGCAACCATAAGGATAATGCTGCCTGAGGTGCTAAAAAGCGGTAAACCATAAGAAAAAGGTTGCACAGACGCACGTTTTAGCCTGACTGTTGAATTTAACTCAACAATGAATTGCGTGTCGATGAATCATTTTTAAGCGGATTCTTTTGTGACCAGGCTGTTGCTATTCTCAGGTCATCAGAAGTGAAACATTGGGAGACTGAATATGTCTGCAAACGCACTCGTTACGGAATTTCTGCTGGCGGCAGAAGAGGGCAACATCGACGCGCTAAAAGCCTGCCTGGATAACGGCGTGGATATTAACGCCACCAACCGCCAGAAAAGAACCGCCATTATTATTGCCAGCCTGAAAAAGCATTATGCCTGCGTGGAATTTTTAATTGCCGCCGGCGCGGATATTGATAAACAGGACCAGACCTGTTTTAACCCCTTCCTGATAAGCTGCCTGACTAATGATTTAACCCTGCTGCGCATCGTTCTTCCGGCGAATCCGGATCTCGACCGTCTGACGCGCTTCGGCGGCGTGGGCATTACCCCTGCCAGTGAAAAAGGCCACGTTGAAATCGTGCGCGAGCTGCTGGAAAAAACCGATATTAACGTCAACCACACTAACTTTGTCGGCTGGACGCCGCTGCTGGAAGCCATCGTGCTGAATGACGGCGGCGCAAAGCAGCAGGAAATTGTGAAGCTGCTGCTGGATCACGGCGCGAATCCGCACATGACCGATAAATACGGCAAAACCCCGCTCGAACTGGCGCGGGAAAAAGGCTTCGATGCAATAGCCGACCTGCTGCTGGCGGCGGGCGCATAACGCATTCGGCCAGCCACGTCCGGCTGGCCGTTAATTCAAACAGTATTTTTACCGACGTGCATTCTGCGCGACGGCGGCCCCCTTTTATCCGTATTCAGGAGAAAACAATGCCAACCAAAATCGTCATAAAAAAGAACACGTATTTCGATTCGGTTTCCTTAATGTCGGTTTCCACCAAAGCCAATAAATTGCCGGGCGTCGAACAGGCGTTTGTGGCAATGGCGACGGAAATGAATAAAGGCGTTCTGAAAAATCTCGGGCTGCTCACGCCGGAATTAGCGGAAGCCAAAAATGGCGACCTGATGATCGTGATTAAAGGCGACGCGGCGAACGATGAAACGCTGGCGGAAATAGAAGCCTTATTTACACGCAAAGCGAGCAGCGGCGGCCATGAAGCACGCTACGCGACGATTGCCAGCGCCAAGACCCATCGCCCGGACAGCAACCTGGCGGTCATTTCTGTCAACGGCACCTTTGCCGCTCGTGAAGCGCGTCAGGCGCTGGAAAACGATCTTAACGTGATGCTGTTCTCCGATAACGTGTCGCTGGACGACGAGCTGGCGCTGAAGCAGCTGGCGCATGAGAAAGGGCTGCTGATGATGGGGCCTGACTGCGGAACCGCCATCATCAACGGTGCGGGGCTGTGCTTCGCCAACGCGGTGCGTCGCGGGCCGATTGGGATTGTTGGCGCCTCCGGCACCGGCAGCCAGGAGCTGAGCGTGCGCATTCACGAGTTCGGCGGCGGCGTGTCGCAGCTGATCGGCACCGGCGGGCGCGATCTCAGCGAGAAAATCGGCGGCCTGATGATGCTCGACGCCATCGACATGCTTGAGGCGGATGAGGGCACTCAGGTGATTGCGCTCATCTCCAAGCCGCCTGCGCCAGCGGTGGCAGAAAAGGTGCTGGCCCGCGCCAGAGCCTGCCGCAAGCCGGTGGTTGTTTGCTTCCTCGGCCGCAGCGAACCGCCCGCCGATGAAGACGGCCTGCAGTTTGCGCGTGGCACCAAAGAGGCGGCGCTGAAGGCGGTACTGCTTACCGGCATTAAAAAAGAGTCCCTGGATCTGCATCCGCTCAACTGGCCTTTGATTGAAGAGGTGCGCGCCCGCCTGACCCCACAGCAGAAGTACATTCGCGGCCTGTTCTGCGGCGGCACCCTGTGCGACGAAGCGATGTTTGCCGCGCTGGAGAAGTTCGACGATGTCTGGAGCAATATCCAGCCCGATCCGGCTAAGCGCCTGAAGGACATCAGCGTCAGCCAGGCCCACACCTTCCTGGACTTCGGTGACGACGACTTCACCAACGGCAAACCGCACCCAATGATCGACCCGACCAACCGCATCAGCCGCCTGCTACAGGAGGCGCGCGATCCGCAGGTGGGCGTCATCGTGATGGACTTCGTGCTCGGCTTCGGCGCGCACGAGGATCCGGTGGGGGTGATGATCGACGCGATCAAAGAGGCACAGGCGATCGCGAAAGCCGATAACCGTCCGCTGGAGATCCTCGGCTACGTGCTCGGCACCGACCAGGATCCGCAGTCGCTGGCGCAGCAGTGCCAGCGGCTGACCGACGCAGGCGTCATCTGGGCCAGCAGCAGCACCAACACCGGATTACTGGCACGCGAATTTGTTTGCAAAGGGGAGAACGCATAATGACCACTTTATTCAACCAGCCGCTTAACGTCATTAACGTCGGCATTGCGATGTTCAGCGACGACCTCAAAAAGCAGCACGTTCCCGTGACCCAGCTCGACTGGACGCCGCCGGGGCAGGGCAACATGCAGGTGGTGGAAGCGCTCGACCAGCTGGCCGAAAAACCGCTGGCGGAGAAGATCGCCGCCGCGAACAAAATCGCCCTTGAGCGCATTATCCAGTCTCACCCGGTGCTGGTGGGCTATGACCAGGCCATTAACGTAGTGCCGGGCATGACCCGCACCACCATTCTGCACGCCGGTCCGCCCGTCGCATGGGAAAACATGTGCGGGGCGATGAAGGGCGCGGTTACCGGTGCGCTGGTATTTGAAGGGCTGGCAACGGATCTGGAGGATGCCGCAAGGCTGGCGGCTTCAGGTGAGATCACCTTCTCGCCGTGCCACGAGCACGACTGCGTGGGCTCCATGGCGGGCGTCACCTCCGCGTCAATGTTTATGCACATTGTTGAGAACAAAACCTACGGCAACCGGGCGTTCACCAACCTCAGCGAGCAGATGGCGAAGATCCTGCGCATGGGGGCTAACGACCAGAGCGTGATCGACCGTCTGAACTGGATGCGCGACGTGCTCGGCCCGATGCTGCGCGACGCGATGAATATCATCGGCGAAATCGACCTGCGCCTGATGCTGGCCCAGGCGCTGCACATGGGCGACGAGTGCCACAACCGCAACAACGCCGGCACCACGCTGCTGATCCAGGCGCTGACGCCGGGGCTGATTCAGGCGGGCTACCCGGTGGAGCAGCAGCGCGAGGTGTTTGAGTTTGTCGCCAGCAGCGACTACTTCTCCGGCCCGACGTGGATGGCGATGTGTAAAGCCGCGCTGGATGCCGCTCACGGCATTGAATATAGCACCGTGGTTACCACCATGGCGCGCAACGGCTACGAGTTCGGCCTGCGCGTTTCCGGCCTGCCGGGACAGTGGTTCACCGGCCCGGCGCAGCAGGTGATTGGCCCGATGTTCGCAGGCTACAAGCCGGAAGACTCCGGGCTGGACATTGGCGACAGCGCCATCACCGAAACCTACGGCATCGGCGGCTTTGCGATGGCGACGGCACCGGCCATCGTTGCGCTGGTGGGCGGCACGGTGGAGGAAGCCATCGACTTCTCGCGCCAGATGCGCGAAATCACCCTCGGCGAGAACCCGAACGTCACCATTCCGCTGCTGTCGTTTATGGGCATTCCAACCGCCATCGACATCACCAGAGTGGCGGGCAGCGGCATTCTGCCGGTGATCAACACCGCCATTGCCCACAAAGACGCGGGCATCGGCATGATTGGGGCGGGCATCGTTCACCCGCCGTTTAGCTGTTTTGAAAAGGCGCTGTTGACCTTCCGCGATCGCTACGTTTTATAAGGTATGCATCCATGAAAAACATGAAACTGGAGTGGAAAAGAGGTGACTGGGCGGCCTATTTCGGGTTGATGACCAACAACCTGACTAATTTGCTGACCATGATGGGGTTGCTCATTTTTGTCGTCGGCATCCCGAAGGAGATTGTTTATGGACGCATCGCGCCGGCCTTCGGGCTGGCGGTGCTGGTAGCGAGTTTATGCTACACATGGTTTGGTCTGCAAATGGCGCGCGCCACCGGACGTACGGACGTCACCGCGCTGCCGTCCGGCCCGAGCGCACCCTCGATTTTTACCGTGACCTTCCTGGTCCTGATGCCCGTCTACCAGCAAACCGGCGATGCGGATTTCGCGATTCAGATTGGCCTGGTGTGGTGCTTCGTGGAAGCAATGATCCTCGCGGGCGGCTCGTTCCTGGGTGAGACCATTCGCAAGATGATCCCGCGTACCGTGCTGCTGTCGTGCCTGTCCGGTCTTGGCCTGCTGCTGCTGGCGATGAACCCGATGTTGCAGGCGTTCGAAGCGCCCACCGTGTCGTTCATCGTTCTGCTGCTGATCTTCATTAACTGGTTCGGTAAAAAGCCGATTTTCGCCAAAATCCCGACCGGCCTGCTGCTGCTGATTGCCGGAACAGCGCTGGCGTGGATTTCCGGACTGCAAAGCCCGGATGCCATCAAGGCGTCCATGTCATCCTTCGGCTTTAACCCGCCGGAAGTACACGTGGACAGCTTTATGCAGGGCCTGCCGCACGCGCTGCCTTATCTGGCGTCCGCCGTACCGCTGGGTCTGGCGAACTACATCTTTGACCTGGAGAACATCGAAAGCGCCCACGCGGCGGGGGATGAGTACCCGACCCGCAAGGTGATGCTGGCGAACGGCCTGGCTTCCATGCTCGGCTGCCTGATGGGCAACCCGTTCCCGGTCACGGTCTACGTGGGCCATCCCGGCTGGAAGGCGATGGGAGCAAGCATCGGCTACACGCTGGCGTCCGGCGTGACCATGTTCATCGTGCCGCTGTTCGGGCTGGGGGCGTTTATGCTCGCCATCATACCGATGACCGCTATTGTGCCGATTCTGGTGTTTATCGGCGTTGTCACCGCCAACCAGGTGGTGCGGGAAACGCCGAAAGTGGAGGTGCCCGTCATCTTTATCTGCCTGTTCCCGTGGATCGCTAACTGGGCGCTGACCATGATGAATAGCGTGATGAGCGCGGCGGGAACCAGCGCGGCGAAAATTGGCACCGACGTGCTGCACAGCAAAGGGATCTACTACGAGGGGCTGATGCACCTCGGCAACGGTGCGCCGCTCGCCAGCATGCTCTGGGGCTGTATCGCTATCTTCGCCATCATCAACAAACCGCTGCGCGGGGCCGTCGCCGCCGCAGGAGGCGCGCTGCTGGCGCTGTTTGGCGTGATCCACGCGCCAGTGGTGGGATTTGCCGAGGGCAGTTCCCTGATGTTCGTCACGGCCTACCTGATGATGGGCGGCATGTTTGTGGTGAAGCATTTCCTCGACAGCCGCGAAGTTGCGAGCGCTGAGGTTACTGTTGCGAAGGAAAACGTATGAAAGAGCTTATGGTCGTCGCCATCGGCGGCAACAGCATCATCAAAGACAACGCCAGCCAGTCGGTTGAACATCAGGCGCAGGCGGTCAAAGCGGTGGCCGAGTCGGTGCTTGAAATGCTGGCCTCCGACTATGACATCGTCCTCACCCACGGCAACGGCCCGCAGGTGGGGCTGGATCTGCGCCGCGCCGAGATCGCTCACGAGCGGGAAGGGCTGCCGCTGACCCCGCTGGCAAACTGCGTGGCGGATACCCAGGGCGGCATCGGCTACCTGATCCAGCAGGCGCTCAACAACCGCCTGGCGGCGCGTGGCGAGCAAAAGGCGGTCACGGTCGTCACCCAGGTGGAGGTGGATAAAAACGATCCCGGCTTTACGCACCCGACAAAACCGATCGGCGCGTTCTTCAGCGAGGTGCAGCGCGACGAGCTACAGCTCGCGCACCCGGACTGGCATTTTGTCGAGGATTCAGGCCGGGGCTATCGCCGTGTGGTGGCCTCGCCCCAGCCGCTGCGCATCGTCGAGGCGGATGCGATTAAGGCGCTAACGCAGAAAGGTTTTGTGGTCATCGGCGCGGGCGGCGGAGGCATTCCCGTGGTGCGCAGCGAGCAGGGGGATTATCAGAGCGTGGATGCGGTTATCGATAAAGATCTCTCCACCGCGCTGCTGGCCCGTGAGATTTGCGCCGACGTGCTGGTGATAACCACCGGCGTGGAGAAAGTCTGCGTTAACTTCGGCAAGCCAGACCAGCAGGCGCTGGACACCGTCAGCGTGGCGCAGATGACGCGCTACATGGATGAAGGACACTTTCCGGCGGGCAGCATGCTGCCCAAAATCGTCGCCTCGCTGGCATTTTTACGCCACGGCGGCAGGCGCGTGATCATTACCTCGCCGGACTGCCTGCCCGCGGCGCTGCGCGGTGAAACGGGTACCCACATTGTTAATGAAGGAAGATAAGATGAGTGAAAACAAAAGCCGCCGCGAGTTTATCAGCCAGAGCGGCAAAATAGTCACCGCCTGCGCGCTGTTTGGCGCCACCGGCTCCGTCGCGTATGCTGCCGACTCTGCAAAGGCAACCTGCGAGACGGGGAAACCGATGAACATCACCGCAAAACATTACTATCTGGACAACGTGCTGCTGGAGGCCGGGTTCAACGTCGACGGCAGCGTGGCGACGAGCACCCGCACCGAGCTGAAAACGCTGGAGATTAAAGACGGGAAAATTGTCGCCCTGCGCGATAACGGCAGCCACGCCGACGCGACCCTGCCGCACTACGACGCGGGTAAAAAGCTGATGCTTCCGGCGATGCGCGACATGCACATTCACCTGGATAAAACCTTCTACGGCGGCCCGTGGCGCTCCCTGAACCGTCCGGCGGGCACCACCATTCAGGACATGATCCGCCTGGAGCAGAAGCTGCTGCCGGAGTTACAGCCCTACACGCAAGAACGCGCCGAAAAGCTGATCGACCTGATCCAGTCCAAAGGGTCCACCATCGCCCGCAGCCACTGCAATATTGAGCCGGTTTCCGGCCTGAAAAACCTGGAAAATTTGCAGGCGGTGCTGGCGCGCCGCAGCGCAGGTTTTGACTGCGAAATCGTTGCCTTCCCGCAGCACGGCCTGCTGCTCTCCAACGCTGAAAAGCTGATGCGCGAGGCGATGCAGGTGGGGGCGCACTATGTGGGCGGGCTGGACCCAACCAGCGTTGACGGCGCGATGGAGAAATCGCTCGATACTATGTTCCAGATTGCGCTGGATTACGACAAAGGGGTGGATATTCACCTCCATGAAACCAGCCCGGCGGGCGTGGCGGCGGTGAATTACATGGTGGAAACCGTGGAGAAAACGCCGGAGCTGAAGGGGAAGCTGACCATCAGCCACGCCTTCGCGCTGGCGACGCTCAACGAGCAGCAGGTGGATGAGATTGCCACCCGCATGGCGGCGCAGCAGGTCACCATCGCCTCCACCGTGCCGATTGGCACCCTGCACATGCCGCTGAAGCAGCTGCGGGAGAAGGGCGTGTTTGTTATGACCGGCACCGACAGCGTGATCGACCACTGGTCGCCGTACGGTCTGGGGGACATGCTGGAGAAAGCCAATCTGTACGCCCAGCTCTATATTCGCCCGAACGAGCAGACGCTCTCCCGCGCGCTCGGCATCGCCACCGGCGACGTGCTGCCGCTGAACGATAAAGGTGAACGCGTATGGCCGAAAGCGCAGGACGACGCCAGCTTTGTGCTGGTGGACGCCTCCTGTTCCGCCGAGGCGGTGGCGCGCATTTCTCCGCGGACCGCGACGTTCCACAAGGGGAATCTCGTCTGGGGTGTTGTTGGCTAAAAGCGATCCGGGTGGCGCTGCGCTTACCGGGTCAACATGGGATCGTAGGTCGGGTAAGGTGAAACCGCCACCCGACAATGCAGTATACTGCTATGCACATTCTTAAAGAGGGATCTGCCATGGCACAAAACATCTACGACAACCCGGCGTTTTTTGAAGGCTACGCTCAGCTTCCGCGCTCGGTGCAGGGGCTGGACGGTGCGCCTGAGTGGCCTGCGCTCAAGGCAATGCTGCCTGATTTAACCGGCAAAGCGGTTATCGATCTCGGCTGCGGTTACGGCTGGTTCTGCCGCGCGGCGCGCGAGCTGGGCGCGTCTGACGTTACGGGCGTCGATATCTCAGAAAAAATGCTTGCCCGCGCGGCTGAACTGACGAATGACGCGGAGATTCACTATCAGCGTAGCGATCTGGAATCTCTTCAGCTTCGCGAAAACAGTCTCGATCTGGTCTACAGCTCGCTGGCGCTACACTACCTGCCGGAGCTGGACACGCTATTCGCCAACGTTCAGCGTGCGCTAAAACCGGGTGGCAGCCTGGTCTTCTCGATGGAGCACCCAATTTACACCTGCGCCACCCGTCAGGGCTGGCTGACCGACGACAGTGGCGAGCGGTTCTGGGGCGTGAACCATTATCAGGACGAAAGCCAGCGCGTCAGCAACTGGCTGGCGGATGGAGTGATTAAATACCACCGCACGCTGGGCACCACGCTTAACGCGCTGATAAAGGCCGGGTTAACGATAAGTGAAGTCAATGAGTGGGGACCAACGCAGGCGCAGATTAACGCCTGGCCTGCATTGTCTGAAGAGGCGGAGCGCCCGATGCTGGTGCTGATGTCCGCCCGTAAGGCTCAGTAACCTACCTTATACACCCGCCCGCTCTGCACCCCTTCCACGCTGCGGCGGTAGGCCTGGGCCACGGTCGCGGCGGGAACGCTTTCAAAGCCAGGGAAGAACCCGTCATATGCTTCGGCGGATTCCGTCAGTACCGTTGGGCTAATCAGGTTAATGCGGATCCCGCGCGGCAGTTCGCAAGCTGCGGCGCGGACAAACCCTTCCAGCGCCGCATTGACCGTGGTGGCATTCACGCCCTGCGCAATCGGCTCGTGCGCCACAATCCCGCTTATCAGCGTAATCGAGCCGCCTTCGTTCAGATAATGCTGGCCGGTCAGCGCCAGACGCACCTGCCCGAGCAGCTTGTCCTGCAGGCCCTGGTTGAAGTCGCTGTCCTTCATGGTCGCGAGCGGGCCAAAGTAGAGACCACCGCTGGCGGAGACAATCGCATCCACCGGGCCGATTTTCTCAAACAGCGCCTTCACGCTCGCCTGCGAGGTGATATCCACCTGGTAGTCGCCCCGCGTGCGACCCACGCGGATGACCTCGTGACGACGGCTTAACTCTTCGGTTACGGCACGACCGACCGTACCGCTGGCACCAATAATGACGATTTTCATATCCGACTCCTCATGTTGTGAGCCCTCATTCTTTAATAAATAAAAATTCAGATAAACTGGGCTAAAGTTAGATGATTACTAACCAGGAGTTTGGAATATGGATAAGCTTCGCGGCATGGAGACGTTTATCGCGGTGGTAGAGAGCGGCAGCTTCACCGGCGCGGCGGCGCGGCTGGAGATGTCGGCGGTGATGGTCGGGAAATATATTGCGCTGCTCGAATCTCAGCTCGGCACGCGGCTGCTGGAGCGCAATACCCGTCGCCAGAGCCTGACCGACGCCGGACGCGTTTATTTCGAAGAGGCCAGGCGCGTGCTGGAGCAGGTCTCGATTGCCGAAAGCGCGGTTGAACGGCTGCGCGCGACGCCCGCCGGCACCCTGCGCGTCACCGCCCCCACGTCGTTTGGCGGCTGCGCGATCGCCCCTCTGACGGCCACATTTTTGCAGCGCTACCCGGAAGTGCGTATCGAACTGGATCTCACCAACCGAATGGTCGATTTGGTGGAAGAGGGGGTCGATCTGGCCATTCGCATTGGCGATATCCGCAATGACGATCTGGTGGCGAAATATCTGTGTCCCTACAACATGGTGATCTGCGCCGCGCCGGATTATCTGGCGCGACACGGCACGCCGCAGACGCCCGCCGATCTGGTGGATCATCTGTGCCTGTCGCACACGGTGTGGACCGCGCGCAACGAGTGGCGGCTGCCGGGTGCGGAAGGGGAGGTGCGCTGGAAGCGGGATGCGATCTTAAGATGCAACGACGGCTACGGCTTACGCATGGCGGCGCGAGCCGGGGCAGGGCTGCTGCTGCAACCGGAAGTGCTGGTGGCGGAAGAGCTGGCAAGCGGCAGGCTGGTGCGTGTGCTGGAGCCATTCACGCCCGCGCCGAGGCCGGTGCATTTACTGTGGCGTCAGGATTTGCGTCCCCTCCCTAAGCTAACGGAATTTATTGCTCATATTCTGCTAAGATTGGGCACAATATAAAAAAAGAAGGTAATCAAAGAATGTCTGCAAACAAACTCGCCAGCAGCGCGCAGGGCCTGCAATCATCTGCCATCCGTGAATTATTAAAACATAGCAAAATGGCGGGCGTGATTTCGCTGGGCGGCGGTATTCCCAATCCGGACCTGTTCGATCGCGAAGGGCTTAAAATTGCCGCCGATGCCGTGTTGTCACAGAATTTTGGCGAGGCGTTCCAGTATGGCCTGACGGAAGGTGTACCGGGGCTGCGCGAAGAAATTAAACGCATCTGCGAGGGGCGTGGCATCGCCTGTAAGGCCGATGACGTGGTCATTACTTCCGGCTCTCAACAATCTCTGGACGTGCTGGCGCGTGCGTTAATTAATCCGGGCGATACGGTTGTCGTTGAACGTCCTACCTATCTCGCCGCGCTGCAGGTCTTTGGCCTGGCACAGGCGAATTTTGAATCCGTCGGCACCGACGGCGACGGCATGAAGGTCGATGAACTTGAAGCGCTGGTGGCGAAGAAAACCATCAAGGCGGTTTATATCGTTCCAACCTTTGGTAACCCTGGCGGCGTAACGCTTTCCGAAGCGCGCCGTAAACAGCTGGTGGAATTATCAAAGCGCTACGACTTCGTGATTATCGAAGACGATCCGTACAGCGAAATTAACTACACCGACGACGTGTTCCGCCCGCTGATTGCCCATGCGAAAGATATCGGCAATGAGGATAACGTGGTGTACACCTCTACCTTCTCCAAAATCCTCGCGCCGGGCACCCGCGTGGGCTGGGTGCTGGTGCCGGAATGGCTGAAGCGCGCGGTGGTGAACCTCAAGCAAACCACCGATCTGCACACCAGCACGCTGTCCCAGCTGATGACCTACGAGTACCTGAAAACCGGGCGTCTGGCGAACCAGATTAAAATGATCCGCGAGGCCTATCGCCAGAAATACCAGACGTTTGCAACGGAACTGGAAGCCGAGCTGGGCGATGTGATGTCGTTCCACAAGCCGAAGGGCGGGATGTTCCTGTGGGCAAAAATGAACAACGGCATGAATACGACGAAATGGCTGGAAAAAACCTTAAGCAACGGCGTGGTGTTTGTACCGGGCGAGTTCTTCTACTGCAACGAACCGGACCCGACAACGCTGCGCATGTCATTCGTCACCCCAACGGATGAGCAGCTTAAAGAAGCGGTTCGACGCCTGAAGATCTCCCTGTAACAGAGCGCGCATAACGGCAGTTGCCGTTGTGCGCGCAGGGTGAGCTTATTGTGTGGCGTGGGCGAGCGCGCGGTCTGAAGCATCGTCGCCGATCGTCTGCGTCACTTCATGGATACGACAGATTTTCCCCTCGCGCAGTGCGGCAAACATATACACCTCTAATTCCGCCTGGCGACCATCTGGATACGTCACCGTAGCCCAGTGCCGGTCTGCTAAAAGATTCTCGTGACAGGCCAGCTCTTCTACCCTGAATGCGATCGCGCGGATCTGCGAGCGGACGTGGTTCAGGTGCTGCACAAAACCCAGAAAATCAAGCGCGTGACCATCCGTGTACTGCTGGTAATCGGGCGTGAACACCTCTGCGGGATCTAATTCGCCTTTGAACAAGCGGCTTAACAGGCACGCCATTTTTTCGCGCTGTAGGGTATTGTCAGGCTGGGCTATCAGGGTTGTGATGATGCTCATGTTGGCTCCTTGTGTAGTTGAGCCACCATTATCCTTGACAGTCGACGGCACAGTTTTTGTAATACGTCGATGAATAACGATTTTCGGCCAGGATAAGATGATCGGTACAGAGACGCTCCGCCATCCCGGCGGTTACCGCACCGCGTGGCACAGCCATGCCACCGGACAGCTCTGGCGTATTGCAACGGGGCTGCTGGTGATTGAGACCCAACAGGGGCGTTCGGTTGTACCCGCAAACCATATTGGCTGGATCCCGCCGGGCCAGCAGCACGCCGCCTTTTCTGAAAGCGCGATAGAAGGCTGCGCTATCTATCTTGACCCTGCGTGCTGTGCAATGCTTCCCGATGCCCCCGCGCTGTTCGAGCCCGACGATCTCACTCATGCACTGTTTTCCCGCTTAAGCGTTGCAGAAAACGAGTACGATCCGCGAAAGCTCACCCTGCTGCTGGATGAGCTTGCCCTGACGCCTCAGGTGCGCTTTTATCTGCCCGTACCGACGGATCCGCGTCTGAAGAAGGTGGTCAGCCACTTGCTGCAGTGTGTCGATGATAATCAAACGGTCAACAGCCATGCCAGCCATGCCGGGATGAGCGTGCGTACGTTTAACCGTCGATTTAGCGCCCAGACGGGAATGAATTTCGTCAACTGGCGGCAGCTGGCGCGCGTCATGCAGGCAATGGAGTGGCTGGCGGCGGGGAAGCCGGTGGGATGGATTGCGCTGTCCTGCGGCTACAGCAGCGTCAGCGCATTTATTGAAGTTTTCAGATTGTGGACCGGTAAAACGCCGGGGCAGTGGGGGATTAAAAGTGGCGCTGTGGAGCCGGTTTGATTCAGGCCACATCCGGCTGGCCTGATTTCCTTTTTGCCATGATTTCTGCAATCGTTTTTATACGGCTCAACTCCTCCTGAGTCCGGGAATTAGTTTGTGCTTCCCAGATGTCGACGTTTAGCTGCAGTTTCAACCAGAATTCAATAGTGGTATCAAACGCCCTGGCCAGTCTGAATGCCATATCGGCCGTCAGTTTACGATTATTATTAACGAGAGCACTGATGGTGTTACGGTGCACGTTAAGCATTTCCGCGAGATCGCTAATTTTCAGATTGAGCGGCTCAAGATATTCATACTGCAACACATCGCCCGGCGTGGTGGGTTTGCGTAGAGCCTGTTGAAGAGTCATAGGTAATGCCTCATTTGTATGGCGTGTACTTGTGCGGAGAGAGGTAGAGATCGTCTGCTTTGCCCTCTGACCACCTGAATACCAACCTGTATTGCCTGTTAACGCGAATCGCAGAGTACCCTGCAAGCGGGGGATTCAGCGATTCATACATATTGCCTGGCGGGGATCTCAGCTCCCGGTGCGAGGTGGCAGCGTTGATCATATCCAGCTTCCTCGCTAAGGCTGATTCAAGGCTTGAAGGGATCACATTGCTTGATTTCCCGTACAGAAAAAAATCCTTAAGCCATTGATCACGAAAATGATTAATCATAGCGCTTATTAGCTCCACTCCATGAAGCTATGTGAATAGTAATGCACTCTTGCACAGTGCGCAAGTG
Organism: Enterobacter sp. 725m/11; assembly: GCF_011683705.1. Taxonomy (NCBI): domain Bacteria; kingdom Pseudomonadati; phylum Pseudomonadota; class Gammaproteobacteria; order Enterobacterales; family Enterobacteriaceae; genus Enterobacter; species Enterobacter sp. 725m/11. Next base: position 36,157 of record NZ_JAAQOK010000020.1, read on the forward strand.
CGTTTCGATTGGCGGCTATGTTACCCTGATGCAGGCTGAAGGAAAGCGGAAGGCGTCATTAAAAGCGGTTTCTTCGAGGCGGATTCCAGAAAAGGGGGATTGTGGTGTGGGTGCGGCATGATGCCCTCACTCCAGCCCTCTCCCACAGGGCTGAAGAATCCCCACAAATTACTGCGAGCAGCGAATCATCCCCTCGCCCCTTTGGGGAGAGGGTGAAGGGGAAGATCGTAGCCGCTGCCCGGCGAAGACTACCGCTCCCTCAGCGCCTCCTTCGCCCGGTTAAACGGCTTGATCAGATAATCCAGTACCGTTTTCTCTCCGGTCTTGATGTCCACTGTGGCAATCATCCCCGGCACGATCGAGAAATGCCTGCCCGCCTTATTCACCAGGTAATCCTGGCTGGTGCGGATAAACACGCGGTAGTAGAACACCTCCGGCTTGGCCTCGTCCTGGATAGTGTCCGGGGATATAGTCTCCACCACCCCGTGCAGCCCGCCGTAGATGGCGTAATCGTAGGCGGTGATCTTCACCAGCGCCTCCTGGTTCGGGTGGATAAAGGCGATATCGCGCGGCGAGAGGCGGGTTTCAATCAGCAGATGATCGTCCACCGGCACAATCTCCATCAGCTCGCCGTTGGGCGGGATCACGCCGCCGATGGTGGTGACTTTGATGTTTTTTACGATCCCGCGCACCGGGGATTTTACCGTCAGGCGGGTGACAGAATCCTCGCGGCCTTTGAGGATCGCCGAGACCATATCCACCTCGGCGTTGGCCTTGGATAACGCCTCGCGCGCCTGAACGTAATACTGGGAACGCACGTCGGTGAGCTTCAGCTCCAGGTCGCTTTTCTGCCGCTGCAGGCGGAGCACTTCCACGTGGCTGGCGGCGCCGGTTTTTACCAGCCGCTGGGTGATCGCCAGCTCTTTGTTTGCGAGATCTAACGCTGAACGCAGTTCACGCTGCGTGTCCTCCAGCTGCGCGCGGCGCGAATTGTAGAGCCGCGTTTCGGCGGCGGTCAGTTCGGTCCATTTCTCCAGCGAAGGCGGGAACTTCAGCGGCAGATCGTTCACCTCGGCGTACAGACGGGCGCTGGAGGCAAGCGACGCGCGGTAGCGCGCCGCGCTTTCGCCGACGTTCGATTCGGAACGTGTTGGATCCAGCCGCGCCAGCACCTGTCCGGCCTGCACCTGATCGCCTTCGTGTACGTTCAGCTCGGTGAGGATCCCCCCATCCAGCGACTGCAACACCTGCTCGCGCGAGCTGGGGATCACTTTTCCGGTTCCCGTTGAGACTTCATCCAGCATCCCAAACCACGCCCAGACGCCCAGCGCCACAAACATCAGCAGCGAAAAGATCACAATCCGCCGCGCGCCGGTATAGCCGCTTTCGGAGTCGAGCGCATTATCCAGATCGTCCATCGCCGCTACGTCACGCTGACTGATTTTCATTTTTCCACTCCCGTCCGGTTGCTGCCTGCTGCTGTTGCTGCATGCGGCTGTTGTTCAGCGCCTGCGCTTTTGGCGCGTCCATGACCAGCATCCCATCTTTCAGCACGACCACGCGCTCCACCAGCTCCAGCACCGGCACGCGGTGGGTGGCGACAACCAGCGTCCGGTTGCCGAGCCACGCCCCCAGGCGCTGGATAAATTCCCGCTCGGTGTGTTCGTCAAGGGAAGCGGTCGGCTCATCCATCAGCACGATATTCGGATCGCGCAGCAACATCCGCGCCAGCAGAATCGACTGCCGCTGCCCGCCGGACAATCCCACGCCGTTCTCCATAATCGGGTAGTCCAGCCCCTTCGGCAGCTTCTGCACAAAGCTGGCTGCGCCGCACATCTCCAGCACCTCGAAAATCTCTTCGTCGGTGGCGCGCGGCATGCCGAGGGTGATGTTCTCGCGCAGGGTGCCGTAAAACAGCCGCGCGTTCTGGGTCATAAAGCCGACGTTTCGCCGCACGTCGGCCACGTCCAGATGCGGTAGGCTGAGGTTGTCGAGCCGCAACTCGCCGGCCGCCAGATCCATGCCGCCCGCCATCGCCTGCAGGAGAGTGGATTTGCCCGCGCCGTTACGCCCGAGGATCGCCACTTTCTCGCCCGGCCTGATCTCAAGACGGTTAATGCGCAGCGCCATGCGCGGATCTTCCGGCTGATAGCGGAACTGCGCCTGCTCGAAAAGATAGTGTCCGCGCAGCACGTCCTGGCGGATCGGCGTCTCTTCACGCTGATTTTCAGTAGGAAGCTGCATAATGCTGTCCAGCCCCTCTTTGGCGGCCTTAACCTGCTGCCAGCGGGCGAGCACGCCGCACAGCGTCGCCATCGGGGCGATCATCCGGGAGGCCAGCATTGAGGCGGCCACCACCGAGCCGGTGGTTAGCGTGCCGTCAATCACCATAGGCGCGCCAACCACGATCACGGCGGCGTAAACCAGGCTCTGGACGGTCATCCCCCAGCTGATCAGGTTCTGGGTCAGCTCGCGGGTGCGCAGGCCGGATTCCGCGGTGATCTGGATATAGCTGTTCCACTGCTGCAAAAAGCGGTTCTCCGCCTGCATCAGCTTGATGTCCTCCAGCCCCTGCACGCTCTCCACCAGCACCGCGTTGCGCAGGGTGGATTCATGGGCCGACTGCTTCGCCAGCTCGGCCAGCTTCTTTTGCAGCAGCAGGCCCGGCAGCACCATGATCACTGCCGCCACCGGGGCGATCCACGCCAGCTGCGGCGCGATGATCGCCAGCACCACCACAAACAGGAAGAAGAAGGGCAGATCGACAATCGTCGAGATGGTGGAGGAGGTGACCATCTCGCGGATCTGCTCCAGCTCGCGCAGCTGAGAGATAAAGCTGCCGGTGGAGCGCGGAATGGCGCTGTGGCGCAGCCGTAACGCGTGGCCGAACACGCGATCAGAGACGCGCAGATCCGAGCGTTTGCCCAGCAGATCCATAATGTGCCCGCGCGCAACGCGCAGCACAAAGCCAAACAGGGTGGCGATCAGCACCCCGATGGTCAGCACGTAGAGCGTCGGGTAGGACTGGGCGGGGATCACACGGTCATACACCTGCATGGAAAAGACAATGCCGGAGAGGGAGAGCACATTGATAAACAGCGCCGCCAGCATCACCCAGCTGTAGGGGCGCAGGTCGCGCATTACCAGCCGGTAGAGCCAGTCCGGACGGTACTTTGAGATGTAGGCGTCCACGCGGCTGTCCTTAAGCGCGGCCAGCGGACGCAGGGCGATAACGTGGCGGATGGCGGGCAACATTGCGCTCATCGACAGGCGGTTGGTGTATGTCTTGTCGTCGAAAAAGCTGACCTCGAGCGTATCTTCTCCGTCGAAATTCTCGATCACGCCGATTTTTCCGTCGTTCAGCGCCACCACCACCGGCAGACGCCAGCTGTTGATCGACTGCTGATCGGCCGTCAGCAGCTGGAACGTCAGCCCGGCTTCACGGGCAAGCTGAGTCAGTGCGGGCACCATCGGTTTGCCTTTCAGCCACGGCGCGCCCGCGACGAGCGAGCCTGGCGAACAGGCAACGCGGTAGCGCGTGGCGACAAAGCCAAACGCCTGAGCCCACTGCTCCAGCGCCTCATCCGTCATCGTTTCCCCCTGCGGGATGTCGCGTTGCTTCATGGCTGGATCTCCACGGTCTGGATGGTGCGGTTATCAAGATCGAACGCATGACGCAATTGCCCGGTGTTATAGAGGCAGTTGAGCTGCAGCTGATGCAGCTGACCGAGGGTCTGCTGCTGGGTAAAGCGCGCCTGATAGACCTCCTGCTCGGCGTTGAGCACGTCCAGAAGCGGGCGCGAGCCGAGATCGAGATACTGCTGCTGGTAGAGCTCGCGGGTGCGGGCGCTGAGCGCCTCCTGGCGGCCCTGAATTTGCAGCGTGCTTTGCAGGCTCATGACCTGGCTGCGGGCCTCCAGCAGCTTCTGGCGGACATCGAGGCGCGTGCGCTGAATGGTCGACTGCGCCGCTTCCACCGCGTGACCGGCGGCGTTGCGTCGGGCGGTGAGTCCGCCGCCCTGATAGAGCGGCATCTGGACTTTCACCCAGGCGGAATATTGGGTGCGGTCCCGCGTTTCGTTACCCGCGTAGCGATCGTTCAGATAGTGACGGACTTCCGGCTCCAGCGAGACGGTTGGCGTCATCTGCGCGTCGGCGTAGTCAAGGTTAGCCTGAGCGACGTTCGCCTGTGCCCAGGCGGCGAGGACCGCAGGCACCAGACGATCGTCCGGCTCGGCGATATCGCAACTGCGGGCCAGCTTCTGCGGAAAGTCATTGCTGATATCGTTCAGGCTGTTCCAGCCGAGAAAGCTCATCAGCGTGGCGCGGGCGCTGTCGAGGCTGGCCTGATACTGCATCAGCTGGGCGCGCGCCCCTTCAATGCGCGCGTCGGTCTGCACCACGTCAGACAGGGAAGTGGCCCCTTCGTCGTTACGCTGGCGGGTCAGGGTGCCTATTGATGAGAGGGCGTCAAGCTGCTCTTTGGCGGTGTCGACCATCTGCTGCCAGGTTTGCACCTGCACCATGGCGATAGCGGTATCGTGGGCGATGGTGTCGATGCTGACCAGCACGTTGGCCTGCTGCTGGGCGACCCCGGCGTTTTCGGCCCGCACCTGGCTTGCCACTTTGCCGAAGTCGTAGAGCATCTGTGAAAGAGAGAGCACCAGCGACGGCGTAAAGCCGTTCTGGTCGCCGTCGTGGGAATACCCGTTGTCCATGCCGGCGTTGATTTGCGGATAGTATTTCGATTTGGCGACGTCGACCTCTTCGTTCTGTTCGTAGAGTTTGCCCACGGCTTCAGCGATCGCCGGGTGCCAGGTGACGGCGCGATTAACGGCCTCGCCAAGCTGTAGTGAACCGGGAGCGGCTTTGCCTGCCACCGGGGCGACGCGGCCATTCAGTGAGGGGAGTTCCTGCGTTTCGCGGAGCTGTCCGGTATTGATGGTTGCCGCCGGGTTTGCCGCGATGGCGGGTACAGATATCAGGCAGCACGAGAGCCACCAGTAAGGCATCTTTATTCCCATGTCTTGTCCCTAATAAATAAGTACAGCTTTATTATTTATGCCCGGGCGCTGTGCGCCCGGGTCATGTCCTGCAGGTGCTATCAGGTAATGATGTGTTGCTGGTTCACAAGCTCGTCGTACGTGGTCTGCACGTTATCAAGCGTAACGAGTGCAGTATTAGTGTAGGTGCTCCCTGCGCCGTCACGGTCGATGGAGATCACAGTGTTGCTACCGCTTTGCGTGACATTGATATAATTCCCCAGCGAGGCGGTATTACCGTCCCAGCCCACCAGCAGATCGCCAATGTCGATCTTGTCTCCCTGCGCCAGGGAGAAGTTCGTCCAGTGGTCGCCGCCAGCGCTGGTGATGTTGCCCCCCGTCGCGTTGCCCGCCGTGCTGTTCAGCACCTGATAAATCAGCGTGTCGCCGTAGGCCGTACCGCTAATCACATCGTTATGCTCCGAACTGATAAATTTCGGCGCCATGTTGATGGTCAGCGACGCGGTGTCCGTGGTGCCGTTGGCATCGGTCAGGGTGTAGTTAAAGACCTCCTTCGTGGTAATGGTAGAGAGCGATATCCCCGGGTTGAGCGTATAGGTGTAACTGCCGTCTGCGGCAATCGCCAGCGTGCCGTAGTGACCCGTGATGCTCGACTGCGTGCTGCCGGTGTAGGGATCCAGCGTAGTGGTAACGCCGTCGTAGCCGGTAATGCTCACGCGGGTATCCACCGAGTGCAGCTGGTCCATCGTCCCTGCGGAACCAGTGCCGTCGAAAATGTTGCCGTCAACGGTGTGGGTGCCCGTGGCGTCGAACTGCGACAGCGAGTAGCTTGTGCCGGTGACGCTTGGGGTGATGGTGATATTTCCTACTCCCAGCGGCCCCATTCTGCCTGTATAGCTCAGGGTGTAGGTCCCCGCCTCCAGGTCGAGACCCGTCAGGTTGACCGTTGCCGTGCCGCCCAGCAGCAGCCCGCCGTTGAACGAGCCGGTTCTGACGGTGGTGGCGCCGTTGGTCAGCGTCCAGTCAACCGTCAACCCTGTAAGCGTCAGCAACGAGGCGACGTTAAACGACAGCACCACGTTGTGCAGCGCGGTATTGGCATCCACCACGAAGGTGCCGGAGCCGGAGCCCTGGGTTGAAGCGAGCAGCGCGGCGTTCCAGCTCGCCGACCCGACGGTTGTATCCGAGTACGCGGCGGTGTGGTGTACCGACGTCACGTCCATCGCGGTGCTGACATCATTCACCGCATTCATCGGCTGCGCGGTTGGGGTGATGTTGATCGAAGCCGTGTCTTTCGTGCCGTCCGGCGCGGTAATGGTGTAGACGAAGGTATCCGGGGTGCTGATGTGGTCAACGCCGACGCCGCTATTCAGGGTGTAGGTGTACTCCCCGGCCGCGTTGATGCTCAGCGTACCGTACTCGCCGGTAATGTTCGTCAGACCGCTGCTGTTCACCGCTACGCCATTAACTTCCGTCACCAGCGTGCCGACTGGCGCAATATCATCCGACAGAACGTCCCCGGTAGTGCTCGCGCTGACGCTCGCCACGCTGTAGACATGATCCTGCAGCACGTCCAGCGTGTAGGCCGTCAGGGCGGTGATCCCCGCAGCCGTATTCAGCAGGAACAGGTACTCACCGGCCGGCAGTTGCAGCGTCAGCTGAGGCGAGGTGCCGCCCAGCAGCGGCGCGCGCAGCCAGCCTGGTTCAACGCGCATCTGCTCGAAGGTCTGGGTCGCGTTGTTGAACTTATAGACGTACAGATCAAACACCGACGCCAGCGCCACGCCGCCCACGGAGGCCTGGATGGTCATGGTGCGGGTAGTGCCTTCCTCCACGTTATAGATGATGGGATTGGTCATATCGTCCAGCAGGTTCAGCCCCAGCGTGTTGCCGAGATTGATTCCCACCAGGGTAAAGCCGCCCTGGGACGACGTACCGTTGTCAATCGCGTTGACGGTGGTATCGAAGGTCAGCGAGTTCGTATCGTCAACCGCGACAATACCGCTGGTGGCGGTACCGGTGCCCAGCGACAGCACCAGATTCGCCGACGCGCTGACGCCGTTATGCGTGATGGTGTAGCTGAAGCTCTCCGTCCGGCCAATCACCGATGCGCTGGTGTTGGTCAGATCGTAGGTGTAACTGCCGTCGCGGTTAATGGTCAGCGTACCGTACTGACCCTGGATCACCGTGCCGTCGGCAGTGACGCTGGTGGTGACACCCTGGGCGTTGGTGACGGCCGTGACCGTTGCCCCTGCCGGAGCGTTGTCGCTGCCTGCGGTTGGGTCAACGTCGGTGATCACGTTACCGCCGAGGCTGGTGTCGCCCGTAACGGTGCCCGGCCCGGTCTCTTTCACCGCCACGTCGAGGCTGGTGTAGGAGCCGGTTGCCAGCAGGTTGGTGTTATAGCTCAGCACGCGGTAGTTGCCGTCCGCCAGCCCGGTCAGGTTCAACGACACGCCGGTTGCGCCGAGGGTCAGCAGGTCGGCAAACTGCGGCTGTCCGGTATCGACTACGGTAGTCCAGGTGTTGTTAACGGTGTCAAAGCGCTGAACCACCAGCTCAAGGGTGTTGAGCAGAGAGAGCACCGCGCCCGTGGCGTTGGCGTTCACGACGATATCCGCGCTGCCGCCGCTGCCCACGGTGAAATTGACCTGAGCGGTGTCATTACCGAGCAGCGTCAGGACGTTGCCCACGGCACCGACCAGCAGGAAGCCGTAGTCGCTGTACTGGCTGTTGGTGACGGTGGCCGTGGTGCTGAGATCCAGCTCTTCGACATTATTGCTGGCGGAGAGCGGCACCACTGGCGCAAGCGCCGAGCCGGGCTGCGAGATATTGCCCGCCGCGTCGGTGGCGGTGATTTGCAGCGTCTGGCCTTCAGTCTGTTTGTTTACGAAGGTGTAGCTGTACGTGCCGTTGCTGCCCGCTGTGGTCGTGACCGTCGAGCCGTCCGTGAGTCGGATGGTGACGGTACTGCCTGCTTCAGCATTCCCGGTTAATACGCTACCGTCGGCGTTGAAGGTTCCGGTTGGGGCCGTTGGCGCGGTCAGATCGACGATAATCGTCGTCACGGCCGATGCCGGGCTGGTGTTGCCTGCGGCATCGGTGGCCGTGGCGGTGAAGTTGTGGGTGCCCTGCGTCAGCGTGGTGGTTTCCGGCAGCGTCCAGTTGCCATTGCCGTCGGCGGTGACGGTGCCCACCAGCGTGATGCCATCGTAGATCCGTACCGTTGCATTCGCTTCGGCGGTCCCGCTCAGCGCCGGACGCGTGTCGTTGGTCGGGTTGGTACCGGTTACCGGACCGATGACGCTACCGACATCATCAATTACCGAGCTGATGACCGGCGCTGCCGGGGCAAGGGTATCGACGTTAATCGTGTACCCGGCGGTTGGCGCGCTGGCATTGCCCGTCGCATCGGTGGCGGTAAAGGTCAACGTGTGCGGGCCGTTGCCCAGCGCCGGAGAAGGCGTATAGCTCCACGCCCCGCCGGTGGCGATCACGCTGCCGATCTGCACGCCGTTATCGAAGATTTTCACCGTAGAACCCGCTTCCGCCGTACCGCTGAGGGTTGGCTGCGCGTCGTTGGTTATTCCTCCGTTCGCGACTGGCGTTGCCGCATTGCCGACGTCATCCAGAATGCTGGTGAGCACCGGCAGCGCTGGCGGCGCGGTGTCAATCGTCAGACTGAAGCTTGCGGACGACGCGCTGGTGTTGCCTGCGGCATCCGTAGCCTGCGCGGTGAAGCTGTGCGCCCCCTCTGTCAGCGTGGTATTGAGTAAGATACTCCAGCTGCCGCTGCCGTCTGCGGTGCCCGTCCCGACCAGCGTGGTTCCCTCATAGATATTCACGGTGGCAAACGGTTCGCTGGTTCCGACCAGCCGCGGTACGGTGTCGTCGGTCGTCTGCCCGGACGTGATTGGCCCGGTAATGCTCCCTACATCGTCAATCGCCTGGCTGATAACCGGCGCGGTGGGTGCCGTGCTATCGACAACCAGCGTAAAGCCTGGCGAGGCGGGGCTGATGTTCCCTGCGGCATCGGTGACCGTGGCGGTCCAGGTGTGGCTGCCAGCCGCCAGTGGCGTGGACGGCGTAAAGCTCCATGCTCCGGTACCGTCTGCCAGTGCGGTGCCGACAGGCTGCCCGTTTTCATAGATGGTGACCGTAGCGTTGGCCGTCGCGGTGCCGCTCAGCGTTGGCGTGGTGTCGTCGGTGCTTTGCCCGGAAGTGAGCGGGGTTTGAATACTGCCCACGTTATCTGCCGCGGCTGAAATGACCGGCGCAGACGGCACGCCCGTATCCACCGTCAGGTTAAACGGTGCCGTTGCAGTACCCACGTTGCCCGCCGCGTCGGTGGCGTTGAAGGTAATGGCATGCGGTCCGTCGATCAGATCGGTACCCGGCGTGAAGGTCCAGCTGCCCTGGGCATTGACCACGGCGGTGCCAATTTCGTTGCCATCAACAATCACGTGCACCGTAGAACCCACGTCGCCCGTACCGTTGAAGGTCGGACGCGCGTCGTTAGTGCTGTTACCCGACGTGAGCGTCCCCGTGATCGGTGCGACATCGTCAATCACGCTGGTCACCACCGGCACGCCGGGGCCTGCGGTATCGACGGTGAAGGCGAAGACCGACGAGTTCGCCGAGGCGTTGCCCGCGGCATCCGTTGCGTACGCGCGCAGGGAGTAGCTGCCGTCGTCCAGCGGCGTGGTCGGGGTGAAGGACCAGTTACCGTTTACGTCGACGGTCGTCGTACCCAACTGCGTACCGTTATTCATGATGTAGATGGTGCTGCCTGCCTGTCCGGTGCCGCTAATCGTTGGGGTGTTGTCGTTGGTCGCCTGCCCGCTGGTGAGGTTGCCCGTGACGCCGCCAGGGACGTTATCACTTACCGTATCCAACGTTGGAACCGTCGGCGCCGTGAGGTCAACCACCACGCTCCACGGGGCGGAGGCCAGGCTCAGGTTACCCTGCGGATCGGTTGCCTGAACCGTGAACGCGTGTGGCCCTTCGACAAGCGCGGTCTCTGGCGTAAAGCTCCACGCGCCGGTGCCATCAGCCGTAACCACGGCAATCTGGGTAGCGCCATCGAAAATGGTCACGATGCTGTTTGCGTCCGCTGTCCCCGAAAGGGTTGGCGTGGCGTCGTTCGTTTCGCTGCCGCTGGCTACCGGGGTGGCGGTATTGCCCACATTATCCGTTACGTTGGTGATGACCGGCGTGGTGGAAATGGAATCCACCACGATGGTGAAGTCCGCCGAAGGACCGCTCTGATTTCCCGCCGGATCGGTCTCGCGGATGGTCAGAACATTACTGCCTTCTGGCAGGGCGGGCGTGGTGTAGCTCCAGGTGCCGGTATTACCAACCACCACGCTGTCCAGCAGCACGCCGTTGTTGTAGATGGAGATGGTGTCACCCACCGCGCCGGTGCCGGTGAGGGTCGGCTGGCTGTCGTTGGTGGTCTGGCCGCTGGTCAGCGGACCGGTGACAGGACCCACGTCGTCAATGACCGAGCCAATGGTTGGCGTGCCCGGCGCGGTCAGATCGACGGTTACGCTGGCCGCCGGAGAGCGGCCGCTGGTGGCACCGTTGAGGGTCGCGGTCACCTCAAAGGTGTGCAGCCCCTCGCCAAGCGCGGCCGGCGTATAGCTCCAGTTGCCGCTGCCGTCGGCAGTCACCGTTGTTAATGGCGTCGTGCTACCGTCCTGATAGATAGTAATCACGCTGCCCGCTTCGGCCGTACCGGTAAGCGTTGGCGTGGTGTCGTTGGTGGTTTTGCCTTTCACATCGCCGGTGACCGGGTCCACGTCATCGACGATGGCCGTAATAACGGGAACCTGCGGCAGCTCAAGCGGCGAGTCGGTGACGATAAAAGGCACGTCAGCGCTGGCATTTCCTGCGGCGTCCGTGGCGGTCACGGTCAGCGTGGTTGGGTCCAGCTGCGCCGGGCTCAGCGCAATGGAGAAGCTGCCGTCGCTGCCGACAACGCCAGTACCAATGACCGTAGTACCGTTTGTCACGGTAATGATGCTGCCCGCTTCACCGGTACCGGTCAGCGGTGTTCCTTCATCTGGCAGGCTCATGTTGCCCGGATCTGCCGGGGCAACGGTATCTACCGTCACGCTCACCGGTGCGGAACTCCCTGAAATATTGCCCGCCGGATCGCTGGAAGATACGGTGAAGGCATACTGGCCATCCGGTAGCGTTGTGCCTGCGGTCCAGCTCCAGCTGCCGTCCGACTGTATCGTTACCGGTGCTCCTGACGGGGTACCGTCGATGGAGACGATAACGGTGGCGCCGGGCTCGCCGGTCCCGGTCAGGGTCGGCGTGCCGTCATTCGTATAAAGCAGGTTATTAGACAGCTGGCTGCCCTCAACCTCGGTAATGGCCGGGACTTCAGGCGCAAGGGTATCGAGCGTGACGGAAACGACCGGGCTCGGCGCGCTGACGTTACCCGCGGCATCGACTCCCGCAACGGTGATGTTCAGCAGGCCGTCCTGCTGTGGTGGCAGGACAAAGCTCCATTCTCCGTTAACGACATCGACACGTCCTACCTCAACGCCGTTGTTGTAAACGATGACCGTGTCGCCAGTCGTGCCGGTACCTCCGACGGTTGGCGTCGCATCGGTGATTAAGCCCCCATTCGGCTGGCCCCCGACGGCGTCAAATACCGGGACATCCGGTGCTACGGTATCCACGGTAATCGTAATCGCTGGCGACGGGTCAGAGACGTTGCCCGCCTCATCGGTGGCGGTGGCGGTATAGACGTGGCTGCCTTCCCCAATATTACTGTCAGGACGCCAGCTCCAGTTGCCGTTGCTGTCTACCGTCACGGTGCCCACGATGGTCGGTGTGCCGTTAACGGTATCAGTGATGTTGATAACGTCATTCGCCGTACCGGTGCCGCTCAGGACCGGGCGCGGATCGTTGGTGGTTCCGCCATCGGGAACGGGGCCGGTTATCTGGCTGACGCTATCGGTAATCACCGGTGCTGCTGGTGCTATTGGCGCATCGGTATCAATGGTGATGGTGACCGGCTGGGACGGGGCGCTTTCGTTGCCCGTGCCGTCCATATTGGTGACGGTCAGGGTAATGTCATAGGTGCCGTTAGGCAGCGGGGTAGCTGGCGTCCAGGTCCAGTTGCCGGTGCCGTCCACGAGCACATCATCAAGCTTGACCCCACCGTTGTAGATGGTCACGGTATCGCCCGGATTGCCGGTGCCGCTCAGGGTCGGCGTGGTGTCGCGGGTGGTTTCTCCCGGGTTCAGCGGCGTTTCTGTACCGTCAGGATTGACGGTGATTGCCGGGATATCCGGCGTGGCTGGCGGAACGGTATCTACCGTCAGTTCAAACGGCGTTGAGATGGTGGTATTGCCCGCGGCATCCGTGGCATGCACCGTCAGCGTATGCGGGCCGTCGGTGAGCGGGATAACGGGGGTAAAGCTCCAGCCGCCGCTGCCGTCGAGGGTCGCGGTGCCGAGCAGGGTGGTTCCGTCATAGACGGTAATCACCGCATCTGCCGGCGCGGTGCCGCTCAGGGTCGGCGTGGTGTCGTCGGTGGTGTCGCCGCTGGTAAGCGGCCCGTTAACGCCGCCCACGTCATCGGTTACGGTGGCGATGGTGGCCGCCGCTGGCGGCGTGGTATCGACGGTCAGGGTAAAGCCGCCTGACGGCTGGCTGGTATTACCCGCTCCATCGGTGGTGACAGCGGTAAAGGTATAGGTGCCGTTAACAAGCGGTGTGGTTGGGGTATAGGTCCACGTGCCGCTGCTGTCGATCACAATGGTAGTGAGATCGACGCCATCCTGGCGGATGGTGACGATTGAGCCCGGCTCCGCGGTGCCGTTGAGCGTCGGCGTGGTGTCATTGGTGCTGTCGCCAGAGTTGAGCGCGCCGAGGCGCTCTGGCACGTCATCCACCACCTGGGTAATGACCGGCGCATCCGGGGCAACGCTGTCAATGATGATGCCCCAGCTGTTGGAAACGCCGCTAATGTTGCCCGCCGCGTCAGTTGCGACGGCGGTCAGGGTATGTTGACCCTCAGCGATCGGGGTGTCCGGAGTAATGCTCCACGCGCCGAGGCCATCGGCGACGGTGGTTCCAATATCAACCCCATCCACGCGGATGGTGACCGTGGCGTTGGCCTCGGCGGTACCGCTGAGCGTCGGGGTTGAATCATTGGTGGTCTCATTGAGGTCGAGCGAGCCGGTTCGTTCAGGCACATCGTCAACGACCTGCGTAATCACCGGGGCGGCTGGCGCCGTCCCGTCGACGATAATGGTCCACGCGTTCGATTGTCCGCTCGGGTTACCGGCGGCATCCGTTGCCGTCGCCGTCAACACGTACGTGCCATCGGCCAGCGGAGAGGGCGGCGTAAAGCTCCACAGGCCGGATGAGGGGACGGCCACCGTGCCGATGATATCGCTGCCGTTGAAAATCGTGATGGTCGAACCGGGTTCGCCCGTGCCGTTCAGGGTCGGCGCCCGGTCGTTGGTCAGCCCATTCTGGTCCACGGGACCGGTTGTGTTCAGCACGTCGTCAATCACCGACACGATAACCGGGGCCTGCGGTGGGCTGATATCCGGCGCTGCTGCGGAGGTTGCTGGCCCCGTGTTGCCCGCAGCGTCGGTGGCGTCTGCGGTCAGGATTTCGCCGTTGAGCTTAGGCGGGGTCAGCGTCAGGCTAAAGTTGCCCTCGCTGTCGGCCACCGGGGTGCCAAGGATAGCGTCGCCTTCACGGATGGTTACCGTGCAGCCAGGCTCCGCGGTGCCGGTGATGGTGCCGCCATCATTCGATACGACGAGGTCGCCGGGGGCCAGCGGCGGCGTGGTGTCCACGGTGAAGATGATCGGCTCTGAGGCCGCACTCTGGTTTCCGGCTGCATCGGTTTCAACGACGGTTATCGTGTGCGTTCCGTCCGCGAGCGGGCCGTCTGGCGTGACGCTCCAGGTGCCGTTCGGCAGCACCGTTGTGGTTCCAACCGCGACGCCGTTATCGTAGATAGTGATTGTGCCACCGGGCTCGCCCGTTCCCGCCAGGATCGGCTTTGACGCATCGGTAGGCGTGCCTGCGGTTATGGTTCCTCTGATCGCACCCGTATCGTCGGTCAGCACAATCGCGGTTGGCGCGGTCGGCGGGGTAAGATCCACGGTGAGGGTAAATATCGGTGAGGCCGGTCCGAGGTTGCCGGCGGCGTCGGTTGCCCGCACGGTAATCTGGTGGGTGCTTTCAGTCAGATCGGTTGACGGGGTAAATGTCCAGGTGCCGTTGCTGGCGACGAGCGCCGTGCCAATGGCGACTCCGCCGTCATAGATGGTTACGGTGGAGCCCGCCTCCGCGGTGCCGCTGAGCTGCGGGCGTGGATCGTTGGTGCTGCCGCCGTTTGTGACCGACCCCGTTTGAGGATCAATATCGTCCGTCACGCTGCCGATCGTTGGGGCATCGGGTGCGGTGAGATCCGGCGCCGTAATCGTTGTGCCCTGGCTGGTATTCCCGGCCGCATCCGTTGCGGTGGCGGTCACCTGTTCGCCGTTGGTCAGCGGAGTACCGAGAGACACGGTAAAGTTGCCGTCACTGCCGGTTTTTCCGGTGCCAAGGACGTTGCCGTTCGCGTCTTTCAGCGTGATGGTACTACCGGGCTCGGCGGTACCGGTGACGCTTTTACCGTCCGACGAGAACTGAAGGCTGGAGGGTGCATTCGGCGGTGTTGTATCCGGGTTGGTGGGATCGACTGGCGTACTGGGGTTAGGGTTAGGATTGTTGTTATTCCCATCATCGTCATCCCCGCCGCCGCCGCTGGAGCTTGCCACCGCCGCGATGGCGCCAGCCGCGACAATGCCGCCCAGCGCCCACGGCCAGATGGCGGCACCACCTGCATCACTCCCGGATGCGGCCAGCAAGGCGTCCGTGGACGCGATGGATTCGTACGTGGCGGCCCCGGTGGGATCTTCAATCCACCATAACGCACCGTCACTCTCCTGGAGCACCAGCTGGCTCACGCCCTGTGCGTCGGTGACATAGAAATTTTTAAGGGTGATCACTTCCCCTGAGTGCAGTGTCACCACCAGATCGTTACCACTTCGCGCGAAGTGGGAGACATCGGCTCGCTCTACATGAAGCTCAACGATAGAGGAATGGCTCAGCGTAACCTGTGTGCCTTCCGTAGTCGTTTCCACGCCAGTGAGTTTTGATATAACAGAGATTTGGCTCATTTAGGTATTACTCCAGCAGAGTTATCGTGAACGACGAGCAAGACGAGCCATCTCTGGAGAAGGTAAAGGGCGCCCCCGGCGGAGTTACTGTTTTTTAAACAGCACTCACCGTCTTTTTTAGAGCGAACGATGCCCGCCAGGATTCAGAGTGGCAACATCAGAGCGAATGTAATTACTTACGAGACAGAATGTTTGTTATGCGTATTTTGTGCCTTATAAAACCCTGTAATTAATAGAGGATTTGGTTTTGAGGATATAAAAATGATATAGCCAGAAAACGGTGAATGTGCAAATTAAGCTTTCGTAAATAAAGAGGTAGGTCGTAAAGAGGCCATTAATTTATTGATGAGGTTTATGTATTTATTTTATTATTAGATTGTTTTTGTTGGATTTTTTCTGATTGCGGTATGCTTTTTTATTTATGTTTTAGATGTAATTGAATAATTGGTAGTGACGTTTTTGAATGCAATTAAAAATGTTATTATTTAAAGCTGCTTAATCATGGTTTAAGTTAGGATAACATTCTTGATGTAGGATATATTATATTGATAGGGATTTAAAATATATTCTTATGTGGTGTTGGAATTATGCTACTGCGAGCAGGAAATATAATACCTGCTGTATTTTCAATACGGTCATTCATTTACCTGATACTGAGGGCGAAAAAAATGACCACAGGGATGGGCATCCGGACATTTGCATCAATCCTCTCTGTCGTCATAAGGCGGCGAACAAAAAGGGGCATATATACACGACGTATCGCTTTTATTCGAAGTAATAAAAAAGGCCGCTAACGCGGCCCTGAGGTGAGTGTGTCGGTTATTCAGTAACTTTCTTTTCCAGCTCGCTGGCACCTTCTTTGGTTTTGTTCCAGCCTTTCTCTGCGCCTTCTTTAGTGGCATCCCACCCCTTCTCGGTGCCTTCTTTGGTTTTATGCCAGGCTTTCTGGGAATCTTCGCTGACTTTGCTGCCCAAGCTTTCGCTCTTACCTTCCGCAGCATGCTGCTGTTTCAGCTTCAGCTCTTCGCCTTTGTTCTGCTCTTCGTGCAGTTTTTGCTTCGCTTCGTTGGCGTTTGCGTTCGCCGCAGCGACGGTATCGTCAGTTGCATGTGTGGTCGCAGCAAATACTGGGGAAGCCAGCAGAACGGCAGATAATGCGATAATTGTTTTTTTCATAATATCCTCATTTAACGTTATCGGTTATGAGCGTGATTCATCATGGCACAGACGAAGCGGGGTGGCTTTAGGAAAAAACTGTAATGAGATCAAAGTACCCAGGCAAGCGCCCCTTGCTTGAGGATCACCCGAAGGATAAAAAACCTATTTCTATGAGGGCTGCAAGGGTCAGCAGAATAAAGAAAATAACGACCATGGGTCTGTACATTTTAAGGCTCCATCCTTGTGTGATGTCTTGTCCAGCGTACGAGATACATCGTTAAGCCATCCCCGGCACGACATATCCCCTGAGTGAATTGTGTCCGTTTTTACTTTTCCATGGGAGGAGGGCGGTGTCGTTGATGTTTATCAAAGGGCAGCAGCAGGGTAAGGAAAATCTGCATGAAAGTTACTGGCCTTTTTAGCGTTTAACGCTTTACGTTGCCGCTGGCTGTCGCCACTGGCGGACGTGCTCGATCAGGGCTCTTAGCTTGGGCGCCATATTGTGACGCTGGGGGAAATAGAGATAAAAGCCTGGAAAAGACGGAAGAAACGCATCCAGCAGGGCAACAAGCTGCCCCGTTTCAATATACGGAGTGAATGTATCCTCCGTGGCTAAGGTTATGCCGCCGCCAGCCAGTGCCAGGCTGAGCATAAGGCGCAGATCGTTTGTGGTGATCTGCGGTTCAATCGCCACATCGAAAGGAACGCCCGCCTCCTCAAATTCCCAGCGATAGGGGGCAACGTCCGGGGCTGGGCGCCAGCCGATACACCGGTGAGCCACCAGCTCGCGGGGGTGCTCAGGTACGCCGTGAGTCGCCAGATAGGACGGTGAAGCCACCACCCTCTCACGCTGCTGACCCGTAAGGGGAACGGCGATCATGTCTTTTTCAATAACTTCACCCAGCCTTACCCCGGCGTCATAGCCCGCCGCCACGATATCGAACTCCTCGTCCGACACGAAGATATCAAGCGATACCGCAGGATGCGTAGCCGCAAACGAAGCGAGCAGCGGGCCAGAGAGAAACGCTTCCGCGATTGAGGTGACCGCGATTCTGAGCTGGCCGCGCGGTGTGCTGTCCGACGCGACGTCTTCAAATGCCGCTTCAATATTGGCGATGGGGGCCTGCAACGATTTACGCAGCCGTTCCCCTGCTTCAGTGAGGCTTACCGAGCGCGTGGTGCGCATCACCAGCAGGGTTTGAAAACCATCTTCAAGACGCCTAATCCCCTGGCTGACAGCGGAGCGGGTTATGCCCAGCCGCGCGGCGGCAGCGCTAAAGCTACGCTCCTCGGCGACCGCCAGAAAAACGGGTAACAGATTGAGATCGATTTTCATTGTTTAATATTGCTAACCAGTGAGTCCAGTAAATGCAGGATACAAGAAACAATGGTGAGTATCTATTATCACGTTGAACTCAACGTAAGGAGCAAAACATGAACAAAGTTATCTTAATTACCGGTGCATCAAGCGGTATCGGAGAAGGTATTGCCAGAGAGTTAGGCAAGGCAGGCGCGAACGTTTTCCTGGGCGCTCGCAGGCTGGATCGCATCAACGCCCTGGCTGCTGAAATCCGCAGTGCAGGGGGGGAAGCAGAGGCCGCAGTCTTAGACGTTACCAGCCGCCAGTCGATGGCTGACTTCGTACAGGCAGCGCGTGAAAAGTGGGGCCGCATTGACGTGCTGATTAACAACGCGGGCATCATGCCTCTTTCTCCGCTTTCGGCAGGCAAGCAGGATGAGTGGGAGCGCACCATTGACGTGAATATCAAAGGCGTGCTGTGGGGGATAGGCGCCGTTCTGCCGATTATGGAAGCCCAGGGGTCGGGACAAATCATTAATATCGGCTCGATTGGTGCCTTGTCCGTGGTGCCCACGGCTGCTGTCTACTGTGCCACCAAATTCGCCGTACGGGCGATTTCGGATGGTTTACGTCAGGAAAGTTCGAACATCCGCGTGACCTGCGTTAACCCTGGGGTAGTGGAAAGCGAACTGGCCTCGACCATTACGCACCCGGAAACCATGGCGGCGATGGACGCGTACCGTGCTATTGCCCTCAAACCTGCTGATATCGCCCGCGCTGTGCGCCACATCATCGAGGCGCCTGAGAGTGTCGATACAACAGAAATTACGATCAGACCGACGGCATCTGCGAACTAACGTTGCGGATGAAAAATGCAGGTTAGCGCAGCTGGTTTACAACAGATCTGACTGGTCTGCGAATCCAGACTACGCTTGCTAAAAAATGGTCGTCTGAATTTCGGTTGTGACGTTCATACTGAATGCTTAGATTCATTTTCAATCTATTGAGAGGAAATGAATATGAATTTTGCAGAACTCCACAACCAGGATCAGCCCCTGCTTATCGCTAACGTTTGGGACGCCGCCAGTGCTGTCGCAGCGCAAGAAGCAGGCTATCAGGCACTGGGAACGTCCAGTGCAGCAATAGCGTCCATGCTGGGATATGAAGACGGGCAGGGAATGCCGTTTGATGCGTTATTTTATGTGGTCACCCGTATCCGGGCTGTCAGCAGCCTGCCATTGAGCGTTGACATGGAAGCAGGATATGGTGATTCAGCCGAAGAGATAGTCGCTAATCTCAGGCGCCTTGCTCAGACAGGCGTAGCAGGCGTTAACCTTGAAGACAGCAGAGTTATTAATGGTAAGCGTCAGCTTGACGATATCTCTGATTTTTCCCGTAATCTGAGAACAGTATGCAATGCGCTGAGAAGCGAAAACTGTAGCCTGTTTCTGAACATTCGGACTGACACTTACCTGCTCGGGCATGAAGACGCATTGCAGGAGACGATATTACGGGGTCAGAGCTATAAAGCTGCAGGTGCTGATGGCCTTTTTGTTCCCTGTCTTACGTCAGAGAAAGACATCAGCCTCATTGCAGAGGCAACGGGTCTGCCTCTGAACGTCATGTGTATGCCCGATCTTCCGTCGTTCGACAGGCTGAAGCTGGCCGGGGTAAACCGCATTTCAATGGGCAATTTTGTTCATTCAGCCATGCAGTCAACGCTGAGTGATGTAATGCATGCGATTCGAACTCGTCAGTCATTTGCAGGACTTTTTAGCGATGAAAATAACCGATAAGAATTTGTGTGATATCTGGTATCAGGCATTGCTCGAACGAGATTCAGAATATACCGGCGTATTTTTTGTTGGCGTCAAAACTACTGGCGTATTCTGCATTTCGGTATGCCGGGCGCGAAAGCCCAGGCGCGAAAATGTTGAATTTTATAAAGATGCCAAATCTGCCCTGGCGGACGGCTTTCGTCCCTGTAAGGTCTGCAGACCCGCTGAAAATGCGCACAGCGCGCCATTATTTGTTGAACAGGCGCTTGCGCTTGTCAGGCGCGATATTAAATCCCGTGTGGCTGACGCGCAGCTTCGCCAGCACGGAATCAGTCCGGAGCGGGTAAGACGCTGGTTCCTGCAACATCACGGCATCACTTTTCAGGCTTTCCAGCGAATGCAGCGGGTGAACGTTGCCCTGCAGGAGCTAAAAAGCGGACGAGCGGCTACTGACGTTGCGCTGGACAATGGCTATGAATCCCTGAGCGGGTTTGGTTACATCTACAAGCGGCTTACTGGCGCAGCGCCGACTCAGGCAACCGAGGTGATTGTCATTCATCGGTTTACCACTACGCTTGGGCCTATGTTTGTCTGCGCGACAGAGCGGGGAGTGTGTCTGCTGGAGTTTACCGATCGCCGGATGTTAGAAACGGAATTCCGCGATATCCAGCGTTTATTTAACGCCAGAATTGTCACCGGAGAAAACAGCCATACCCGGCAGACAGTAAAAGAAATCAGCGAGTATTTTGCCGGAACTCGCCGACAGTTTGAGCTCTCTGTGGATGCCCCGGGCAGTGATTTTCAACAATCCGTCTGGCATGAGTTGCGTGCAGTTCCCTATGGACAGACTTCGCACTATCAGGCCATTTCGCTAGGGATGAATAAGCCTAATGCTGTGCGCGCCGTCGCTGCAGCTAATGGTGCAAACCGGATTGCGATTGTGATCCCTTGTCACAGGATAATTGGCAAAGATGGAAAGATGACGGGTTACGGCGGTGGTATTTCGCGCAAAGAATGGCTCATTGAGCATGAGCGAAACAATGTATGATGGCGTAATGTTCCATTGTTGCCGGAATATTTTACGAACTTTGCGGGATAAAATGCAGACACAAAAAAGCCCGCAGGGCTTGCGCCGTGCGGGCTCTTAGGACTTCATCGGATGACTCTGGTAATCACCGATGGAGAATTTTGGTGCTGGCGGAGTCTGAATTGGTTGTGTAATTCATTGAATTAATTTGAATAACTGCTAGTTCAACTTTTCTTAGGTGCCTATTTGGGTGCCTAAAAGTTTTTTCTCCCTTTGATGAGAAAGAAGACGAGATAGGGACTGTGCGTGGTGATATCTAGTTGAGTCGTCACACTGAAAAACAGATTTGACCTGGTAACCATTTCTTGCGCAGCAAACGCGCCGCGCATATACGGTTTGGGCTTACCTTTTATCAAACGCTTAGACTACTATTCGCCTGCGAAATTTTTTGGATAAAAGCCATCATCACCAATGCAGCATCGAAAAATGCTTAATTAAAAATGCTCACGCCTGCATCCCCTTACCCCGTGCCAGGTTAATTCTTTCAACGCATTCCTTAAACGCTTTAAGTTGCTCCGTAGAGAGTTCAGATTCATCAATTTTGACCAGAAGAGCGTTGAGAGAGCGTTCAATATCATTTTTAATTAACCGTAAGCAGATAACCTTAACCCAACGTGGAGAGAGCTTACTGAGGCCAATTGCTCTTGTGATTTGTAATTTCATGCGATGCCTCTCAACCGCCAGTGTGCCGGTTTTCAACCTCGGTTATAACACGCAATGGACAGGACTTCTGTTATTCCTTCGCCTAAAATTTAGCATGAAGCGCTTAGCTTGGGTGCAACCAGGATTTCATTAAACATCAAAATTAGTTTTGCATCATGACGCGCAAGCGCCACGTCATAACCAGAGTTACTAGTTCACCTCAAGGTAGTTTTTCATATTCTGACACAGGATGGGATATCTCCTTTGTGCCATAGTGGATGTTATTAATCTCATGCAGTATGGATTCACGAAAAATATACGTTAAATTTTGTCCTGATTGACACGGGATGAAAGCTCCTGATAGCTCTCTTTTCTCTCGCTGTAACGATCTGCAAGATAACCAGTTTGTCCCTTAAGCAGCACCGTGATTTTAAACAGCTCCTCGGCTACATCGACGATACGGTCATACCATGACGAAGGTTTCATTCGGCCGTTTTCGTCGAACTCTTGCCATGCCTTAGCAATGGAGGACTGGTTGGGGATAGTGAACATCCGCATCCATCGGCCCAGAATGCGCATTTGGTTCACCGCATTAAAGGACTGCGAACCACCGCAGACCTGCATCACTGCAAGTGTCTTGCCCTGCGAAGGACGAACCGCGCCTTCACTTAAGGGTATCCAGTCTATTTGCGCCTTCATCACCGCGCTCATCGTCCCATGCCGCTCAGGGGAACTCCACACCATCCCGTCACACCATCTGACCAGGCCGCGTAGTTCGGTGACCTTAGGGTGCGTGTCTGGCGCATCATCAGGCAGGGGTAAACCAGAGGGGTTAAAGAATTCCACCTCCGCGCCCATTGCAGTCAGAAGACGACCGGCTTCCTCCGCGGCAAAGCGGCTGTAGGAGCGCTCTCTTACTGAGCCATACAGGATAAGAATCCGTGGTGGCGCTTGCAGGTTCATACGTTCAGCGATGTGTTGATCAAAGAATTCAATATTAAGGGCAGGAAATTGTTCCATTTTTCTCCTCCGGAGAGAGTAGATGATTTCAAATTTAACACATATGATTTATCATATATATATATTCTAAAGGGAACGGAGTGAAAAATGCTACAACCTGTTCAGCTTTTCAAAATCCTGTCGGATGAAACTCGGCTCGCCATCGTCATGATTCTCCGGGAGTCAGGAGAACTGTGCGTTTGTGATATCTGCGCAGCCATTTCCGAATCACAGCCCAAAGTCTCGCGACATATGGCTATCCTTCGTGAGGCCGGGCTGGTTCTGGACCGTCGTGAAGGCAAATGGATCCACTATCGTCTGTCACCCCACATACCGGCATGGGCAACTGAGACAATCACGACGTCCTGGCAGTGTATGCGGGAGGATTTGTGTAAATGGCTGGATAAATCAGCCTGCACCTCCTGCTGAGAAAAGAAAACAAATTCACATAATCATATATAACGGAGTCTGAGATGCTTTTGGCGGGGAGTATATTTTTACTGACGTTGATACTGGTGATCTGGCAACCCGGAGGCCTGAGTATTGGCTGGAGTGCGAGTATCGGGGCTGTGCTGGCGCTGGTAACTGGAGTCATCCATATCGCTGATATTCCCGTTGTCTGGAATATCGTCTGGAACGCGACAGCGGCATTTATTGCGGTCATCATCATCAGCCTGCTGCTCGATGAGTCCGGCTTCTTTGAATGGGCCGCACTGCACGTCTCCCGCTGGGGTAACGGACGTGGCCGCCTTTTGTTTAGCTGGATAGTCTTGCTTGGGGCTGCTGTTGCTACACTGTTTGCCAATGACGGAGCCGCACTGATCCTGACGCCGATCGTAATTGCGATGCTGCTCGCACTGGGATTCAGTCAGGGCACGACACTGGCCTTTGTCATGGCCGCAGGATTTATTGCAGATACGGCCAGCCTGCCGCTCATTGTTTCTAACCTGGTGAATATCGTCTCGGCGGACTTTTTCGGTCTGGGCTTTACGCAGTATGCCTCCGTGATGATCCCCGTAGATGTGGCCGCGATTACGGCCACGCTGGTCATGCTGCATCTCTTCTTCCGCAGGGATATTCCGGTGACGTATGACGTTTCGCTGCTGAAGACGCCTGCCAGTGTGATAAAGGATCCGGCAACGTTCAGGGCGGGCTGGATTGTCCTGTTTTTGCTGCTTGTCGGTTTCTTTGTTCTGGAACCTCTTGGGATCCCGATAAGTGCGATAGCCGCTACTGGCGCAGCAGTACTGTTCATAGTGGCGAAAAGAGGTCACGCCATCAACACAGGAAAAGTCCTGCGCGATGCACCATGGCAGATAGTTATTTTTTCACTGGGCATGTACCTGGTGGTCTATGGCCTGCGCAATGCAGGGCTCACGGAGTCTCTGTCTGACGTGCTAAACCTGCTGGCAGAAAAGGGGTTATGGGCAGCAACGTTCGGCACCGGCTTCCTGACCGCGTTCCTGTCGTCGGTAATGAATAACATGCCGACGGTGCTGATTGGTGCGCTGTCGATTGACGGAAGTACGGCGACAGGCGTCGTCAAAGAGGCAATGATTTATGCCAACGTGATTGGCTGCGATTTAGGCCCGAAAATCACTCCGATTGGCAGTCTGGCAACCCTGCTGTGGCTACATGTGCTGGCACAGAAAAACATGACCATCACCTGGGGATATTACTTCCGCACCGGCATAATCATGACCCTGCCCGTGCTTTTCGTCACTCTGGCCGTGCTGGCGTGGCGGCTCTCTGTCACCTTGTAGCGAGATATTGATATGAGCAATATTACCATCTATCACAACCCGGCCTGTGGCACCTCACGTAACACGCTGGAGATGATCCGCAACAGCGGCAACGAACCGACAATAATTTATTATCTCGATACTCCCCCGACCCGTGATGAGCTTATTAAACTTATTTCAGATATGGGGATTACAGTGCGCGCCTTGCTGCGTAAAAACGCTGAACCTTATGAACGCCTGGGTCTTGATGAAGAGAAATTTAGTGATGAGCAGTTGATTGATTTCATGCTTCAAGATCCAATCCTGATTAATCGGCCGGTAGTCGTTACGCCGCTCGGTACTCGTCTTTGCCGCCCTTCGGAAATAGTGCTGGATATTCTTCCGGAAGGTCAGAAAGGAGCGTTTACCAAAGAGGATGGCGAGAAGGTCATTGACGAAACGGGAAAGCGGGTTAGGTAATCTGTCCACTTCAAGATATCGGACGCCTGTTTAATCTACGAGGGCGTCCGCTTGCCGTTCACTAAAGACCTCCAGCCTACTAACCCCGTCCGCATTATGCTATGAGAGGAAATACTGTGGTGTTGGCTGCATTACAACTGCGTAATGTCACCATTAATACCTTCTTTACCCAGTTTATAGCGCAACATAATCTCTTCATGAAACACCTTGTTGAAGCCGGTTACGAACCAGATGCTTCTCGACGATCCTCTAAGGATGGTTGTGGGCTATCCGTAAAAAGAGCCGGGTATGCCCGGCTCTTTTTTAGCTGATTTCGAAATCTTTTAATTCCCCACCTTCAGCAATCAGATTTGAGATCCGCTTCGGCATTCGCCCCTGACCTGACCATGTTTTTGACTCTCCAGTTTCGTCAGTATATCGATACTTCGCGGGGCGGGGGGAGCGCGTCCTTTTAGCCTTACCCGGAGAGCCAATAGCAGCTAAAAGTTCGGAGGGGTCGATACCCTCATCAAGCATCATCTGACGAAGTGTTTCCAGTTTATCGCGGCGCTGACTTTCATTTGCAAGACGTAATGTCTCTTCTTCTCGTCGTTCTATAAGAATAATTTTAAACTTTTCCAGAACATCTTCCAGTACATCTAATGACATTTCACGAGTCTGAGAACGTAAGGTACGGATATTGTTTAACTGTGTAAGAGCATCTGACATAAAGAGACCTTTTAAAGTTTTTTCGTTGTTCAGCAAATACCAATGTCGACGGTTGCTCATCAACCCGATTTTTCTTACTGAGCATTTTAATCCGATTGGTACATATTGTTATTAACGAGGTTTAGACTACTTATATAAATCTCTTATCGCAAGACAAAATTAAGAAGAATGTGCAAGAACTAAATTACAACTCCTACGAAATGTCCATGCATTTTTGAAGGTACTTAAAACTATGATGCCAGGAGTTATCCGGAGAGCCTTTTTATACCCTCATAACTTATTGCTTCAGTCACACCTGATGAGATTTAAAATGAGGAGAGGCAGCGCCGCCACTTAGCAAGGTTTTTCACAAATGGCAAGATGGCACGCAGGGGGGAGACACCTGCATTTTGTCAGAGGGTAGCGAATTACTCTCTCTTTATAGAGGCGTTTCTAAAAAAGTGTAATGTAAAAAAAAGCCTGCTGTTAGCAGGCCATAAATGCTTTTAACTCATTTTTTGTTCGATTCTGATAAATAGGGTAAGCATGCAATTAAACGTGGAGCAGAGAGCATGACAAAAATTCTATAAATATTTCCTGGCCGCATCAAGTATCTCCTGTGACGTTAACTCCCTGTCAGTAGCCACGTAAACAATACCATGATCGCCAGTTAAGGAAGGAAAACCTGCAGACATAATCCGAAGATGTGTTTCTTCACCGTTTGGATATTCCTGCCTGATAGAGGATATACCTTCCAGAACGGTCATGACTTTACAGGATTCAGCATTAAAGAAAACAAGGACTTTAATCATATTCTATTACCCTGTTCTCTCATGGATATTAACTGGCAGATGCCATTAAGGTCAAAGCCATTACGCACTTCTTATTTAACATGTGGTTAGCTTGTGCTTTTAGACTTTTTATGCAGTAGTACTGCACTTCATCACATCGCTTAGC
The DNA here is from genome assembly GCF_011683705.1 of Enterobacter sp. 725m/11. Taxonomy (NCBI): domain Bacteria; kingdom Pseudomonadati; phylum Pseudomonadota; class Gammaproteobacteria; order Enterobacterales; family Enterobacteriaceae; genus Enterobacter; species Enterobacter sp. 725m/11. The sequence goes on from NZ_JAAQOK010000020.1 coordinate 62,174, forward strand.
ATACTCATAATTTTGAAAAATATGCTGATCAGATATTAAAAATAAACGACTTTCATCTGATTTAAGTTATTTATCTGTCTACTCAGGAATAATCCTTCATCGTTATCGCAGACCCACAATGATTTATTTATCGCAAAGTGTTACGTTTGCAGCAGCAGGACCCTTGTCTCCGCGGTGAATGGCGAATTCAACTTTCTGACCTTCAAATAAAGTTTTAAAGTTGTCGCCATTAAGTGCAGACAAATGGACAAAGATATCTTTGCTGCCATCAAGAGGAGAGATGAAGCCAAAACCTTTGTCTTCGTTAAACCATTTAACCAGGCCCATAATTCTCGAGGTCATACTGACTCCGTTATACATGATTGTATTGATAGTAAACGTATAAGATTAAACGTATGGACTCAAAAGAGGGGATATCAACGATAGCACCTGGTAATGAGAACTGCCCGGAAAATTTCTAACTTTCATTAGTACATCGAACTGATGGGATTCATTAAGGCACAGGGAATCGATATAAGCAAATTATCTTTTAGCCGTCCAGAGGTCCTGTAGGGAAAATAAAAGTGGCTGAATGCCATTTTCAATGTATAGTCTTTAAGTGTTTTCAATAAGGAATTGACTTGTCCCATAAAATGACAGGAATTGTCAAAAGCTTTGATATTCTTAGTGGTAAAGGCCTCATCATCCCATCTGATGGACGAAAAGACGTTCTGCTTCACATTTCAGCCGTTAACTCTCGCTAATCAGAATTACGCATCCCTGGAAGCCGCATAGAGTTTTGCCGGATAAACGGTCTCAGGGGGCCTGTGGCTGCGAACATTTATCTTTCCTGATTTTCAGTATGTCAAAATAGATAGATTAAAACTTAACCACATGTGGTACGGTGAAGCTCATTCATTGAAAGGTTAATGGTTATGTCTGTTATCAATTACGCAATGAAATTCTTCAGCAGTGCGTCTACTGCCACTGCTGCCTGTCCTGTTTGTGGCTTAAAATCAGTACAACCGTTGTCAAAAATCCGGCTCAACCAAACCATGCTTTGCCCCGGATGTAAGGCTCTGTTTATCTCCCGACGCTAGCTCGACCAAAATCGCAGAACAGAGCTCATGTCCTATACTTATGTTAGATTCCGGCAGCTGTTAAATCCCTGATGCCTGACGCCCATCCTGAGAGAACGTTTCTGAACTGATTTCGCAACTGCTCCTGCGCGCTAACGTCGCATCAGAGCAATGCTATGAAAATGATCCCCAGAGCGTGGTTTAACCGCTCCCGTATTCTGATTAATGCTGCCGAAAACATAACGTTTTCGGCGAACGATCCTGCCGGTGAAAGCTCGCCGCGGTCAGAACTCTTTTCGACCGTCCAGATGGAACGCTACGGCCAGAAGCTGGCGCGGACTCATAAAGTATCACCGGATAGGCATCCTTATTATCTTCTGAAACGGCTTGGCGACAATGAGGCCGTCATTACCCAAAACTGCTATGAGCTTAACGCGGGTAAAAAGACCAGTATCATGCCCGCCGGTGAATGGCTGCTGGACAATTATTATCTGATTGAGGAACAAATCCGCACTGTCCGCCAGCATCTGCCGAAAAGCTTTGGCAAAGGTCTTCCGTCGCTGGTATCGCCGTTGAATTGCCCACGAATTTATCATATTGCATCAGAGGCCATTGCTCACGGCGATGGCCGCTGGGATGCCGCCAGCCTGACCAGCTATCTCACTGCCTATCAACAGGTGACGCCGCTGACGCTGGGTGAAGTCTGGGCGTTACCGGGAATGCTGCGCCTTGCGCTGATTGAAAATCTTCGTCGTATCAGTATGGAAGTGATAAAAGCGCAGCAGGACAGAAACCTTGCTGATACGTGGATAACAAGGATTGTCGAATGTGCAGAGAGTGCGCCTGGTGATTTAATCATGGTGGTTGCCGATATGGCGCGCTCCCGACCTCCGTTAACCAGTGCGTTTGTCGCAGAGCTGGTGCGGCGCCTGCAGGGGCATGGCAACGCGCTGTCGTTACCTCTGACCTGGGTTGATCAGTGCCTTCGGGAACAGGGGATCACCACTGATGTTCTCATACATAGTTTCAATCAGCAGCTTGCCGCCAGCCAGCTGTCCGTCAGTAACAGCATCGCGGGCCTGCGTTTATTGAGTGAAACGGACTGGGCTGATTTCGCCGAAACGATAAGCGTTGTCGAACAGGCATTACGCAATGATCCTGCCGGCATCTATCCCCGGATGCATTTCAATACCCGGGATCATTACCGGCACGTAGTTGAGGTTCTGGCCAGAGACAGCGGTCTCAGCGAGCCTGAGGTTGCTGAGAAGGCGCTGGCGTTTTCAGAGGAAAAAGCGCCTGATACACCGGAACATCATGTTGGTTATTATCTTGCGGGCGAAGGTCGACAGGCGCTGGATATTCATCTCCTGGCAGACGCCTCAAGGCTCATACGCTTGCGGCACAGTTTCAACAGAATAACCCTGCTGTCATGGCTTGGAAGCCTGGCGTTGCTGACAACCGCAGCGACCGCAGCAATATTGCACGAAACCGCCATGCAGGGCGCAGACTGGCTATTGATCGCGGTGATATTACCTCTGATTATCGCATTAACTCAGTTAATGAGCGATTTGCTCAGTGATGCAACCACCCGTTTTCGCGTTCCTCGACCCTTGCCGGGGATGGATTTTTCTGCCGGTATTCCCGCTGACAGTGCCACCATGTTAGTCATTCCCTGCATGTTGACCAGCCACGAAAGTTTCAGCCAGCTCCTCACCAGTCTTGAAGTCTGCTGGTTGGGGAATGAAAACGAAAATCTCAGGTTCGCGCTGCTCACTGATTTTGCTGATTCTGAAAATGAACCCTCGCCGGAAAGTCACGCGCTGCTCAGACAGGCTATCGCCGATACGCAGGCGCTTAATCGCCGCTACCCCTCCGGCCGACCACGTTTTTATCTGTTACATCGCCAGCCTGAATGGAACCCCTCGGAAGGCGCGTGGATGGGCTATGAACGCAAGCGGGGAAAACTGGCGTTACTGAACAGCTGGTTGCGCCATCCCGGAACGCAATTCGTCAGCGTTGCAGAGATGCCTGCCCACCTTTTACCGGGTCACATAAAATACGTCATTACCCTGGACAGCGATACGGTGCTCCCGCGCGATACGGCACACAAACTCGTCGCGACGATGGCGCATCCGCTGAATACGCCTGAGTATGATCCGGTACGCCAGAGGGTTGTCAAAGGATTCGGTATTTTACAGCCCGGTCTTGCGGAGGAGATACCACGCAACGGTCAGGGGCGTTACGCAGCCCTGCGCAGCAGCGTACCGGGCAATAACCCTTATTCGATGATGTCTTCGGATATTTATCAGGATCTCTTTGGGGAAGGCTCGTTTGTGGGCAAAGGGATTTACGATGTTGATATTTTTATGCAGGCCACTACCAACATCTGCCCGGAAAATCTGGTACTCAGCCACGATCTGCTTGAAGGATGCTATGCACGTTCGGGTCTGCTGAGCGAGGTGTTACTGTACGAACAGTACCCTAATAATTATCTGTCGGATGTTGCACGACGTTCACGCTGGATCCGGGGTGACTGGCAACTGCTTAACTGGCTAAAACCACACGTCAGAAAAGCCGATGGAACCCGGGTCAGGAATCCGCTGACCGCGCTTTCTTACTGGAAATTACTCGATAATCTACGTCGCAGTCTGGTCGCCCCCTCCTTACTGATATTGCTGTTCTTCACTCTGCTTTGGGTACCCAATCCGGTTTACTGGCTGGGCATACTGTTGCTGATATGGTTGTTGCCAGCCATCCTCTGCATTAGCCACGACCTTCTGCATAAACCTCTGCGTCGCCGCGTGAAGCCGCATCTGTTACTGGTGGGGGCGGGCGCGCTAAAGCGTCTGTCAGGTATCAGCCTTAATTTTGCGATACTGCCGCACGAAGCCGGATATTCGCTGAAAGCGATCGCCGTGACGCTATGGCGACTGGGGATAAGCAGGCGTCACCTCAGCCAGTGGGTCAGCCACAGCCAGGACAGCAGTCAGGCCAGACCCACTGTTGCACGTTTTTATCAGGCGATGTGGCTGAACGCTGCCGGTGGCGTGGCGCTGACAATACTGACCGGACAATTTGCCCCACAGCTGCTGGGGATTGCGTTACCGATCGGTTTGGTATGGTGTGTGGCACCGCTGCTGATGAGCTGGCTGAGTCGCCAGCCCGTGCGAAAGGTTTTTTCGCCTAATCAGGAACAAAAACAGCTGTTACGCCAGACAAGCCGTGAAATCTGGGCTTTTTTTGAAACATTTGCCACAGCAAAAGAGAACTGGCTTCCGCCTGATAATTATCAGGAAATACCACAACCGACGGTGGCACACCGAACTTCTCCTACCAATATTGGTCTTTCACTTATGGCTAACCTGACGGCATGGGACTTTGGCTACCTGCCTGGCGGAGAGGTGCTCCGGCGCGTGTCGCTCACGCTCGACACGATGGATAAAATGGAGCACTACCGGGGCCATCTCTACAACTGGTATGACACCCGTACGCTGGTCCCCCTCAGTCCACGCTATATCTCCAGCGTCGACAGCGGCAATATGGCCGGGCATTTATTGACCCTGCGTGCAGGCCTGTCCGCCATGCGTCATCAGCCTGTTTTAAGCAACCAACAGATACTGGCAGGACTGAACGATACGCTGGATATTCTGGAAAAACAGTGGGGTAAGAACCCACCTGACAGCCTGAGACTGCTGCGCAAGCATTGCCTGAACGCGGTGTCGCTCTCTCCGCAGGCGCTTTTCAGCGAACTGAAAAGCATGCGCACCCAGTGCAACCATCTGACCAGCGCATGTCATCAGGGATCTCCTCTTCAGATGCGCTGGGCTGGACATCTGGAGCATCAACTGGTTCAGCTTTGCCATGAGTGGTCTCTGTTGCTTGGCTGGTTGCCTGCATCCTGGAATGAACAGATGCTGCCGACGCTGAGCGAGCTTGCCCGTCCGACATTAACCGGTACAGGAACGCCTCCGGCGTCAGTGGCGGAGCAGGCCCGAATGCGACTCAATATTATCACCGAGCTGGAACAGCGGCTGGATGAGCATGCCCGGATGGATTTCGCCTTTCTGTACAGTGAAGCAACCAGTCTGCTCAGCGTCGGTTATAACTGTGACACCAATATGCCTGACAAGAGCCACTACGATCTCCTGCCGTCTGAAATCCGCCTGACCAGTTTTCTTGCCATTGCGACTAATCAGCTGCCTCTTAAAAGCTGGTACGCGCTGGGTCGATTGTTTACCACGATTGATAATGAAACTGCCCTGATGTCATGGAGCGGATCCATGTTTGAATATCTGATGCCGAATCTGGTGATGCCCACCTGGCCCGGCAGCCTGCTCGATGAAATGAGTCAGTCGGCGGTTATGCGCCAGATTCACTGGGGGAAAGAACGCGGGGTACCATGGGGTGTTTCAGAGTCTGGCTATCATGCTTTTGATGTTCAGCATAATTATCAGTATCAGGCATTTGGCGTACCGGGGCTCGGTCTGCGCAGGGGACTTGCCGATGACATGGTTGTCGCTCCTTACGCCACGCTGCTGGCGCTGATGGTTTCCCCGCAGAAAGCCTGTGAGAACCTGTTCAGGCTGCAAAAAAATGGTGCATGCGGAGAATACGGTTTTTATGAAGCGCTGGACTATACCCCCTCACGTCTTGCAACCGGTCAGCTCTATGCGGTGGTACAGTCCTGGATGGCGCATCACCAGGGTATGGCATTTCAGGCGCTGGCTCATGTGCTGCTTGATGCCCCCATGACTGAACGCTTTATGTCCAGTACGGTATTCCGGTCAGCGAGTCTGCTGTTACAGGAGCGCGTGCCGGATGCGGTCGATCTGTACAGTCCGCGCCGTCATTTTGAATCTCATGAGGGCATGGTCAAACCCGTTCGCTATGAACCCCGTATTTTCTATAGCGTGGATACCCCCGCCCCGGATATTCAACTCCTGTCCAACGGCCATTATCATCTGATGTTGACCGCGGGCGGCGGCGGTTACAGTCGCTGGAATGATATTGCACTAACGCGCTGGCGCAGTGATACCACCCGTGATAACTGGGGAGCATTCTGCTACATCCGCGATACCCAGACGGGAGATGTGTGGAGCAATACCTGGCAACCAACAGGCTACACCAGCGGACAAGACGAGGAAGTGTTGTTCACCGATGCGGGGGCAGAATTCAGACGCAGCTTAGGGGGACTCAGCGTCAAAACTCAGGTGGTGATCTCTCCGGAGGATGATGTTGAATTGCGACGGCTCACACTGATTCATCGTGGTCGCAAGCCTCGCTCTCTGGAGCTGACAACCTATGCTGAAGTGGTACTGGCACCTGATGCCAGCGATCTGGCACACCCGGCATTCAGCAATTTGTTTATTCAGACTGAGCTGGCTCCTGAGCGTGACGCTATTCTTTGCCACCGGCGCCCGCGCTCACCGGATGAACCGGGCCCTTGCCTGTTTCACATGATGGTGGTGCACGGCGATAACCGACATAACGTGTCGTTTGAAACGGACAGGGCAAGGTTTATTGGACGTGGCAGAAACCCTGCGAATGCCCAGGCAATAGAGACGGGAGGGATGCTAGGCAACACGTCGGGCTCGGTGCTGGATCCGATACTGGCAATTCGCAACGCCATTATTCTGCAGCCGGGGCAGCCGGTTACGATTGATATCATTTATGGCATCAGCGAGACCCGTCAGCAGAGCCTGGCGTTGCTGGAGAAATATCGCGATTACCCTATCGCCGATCGCGTCTTTGAACTGGCCTGGTCTCACAGTCTGGTGGTATTGCGCCAGATGAACGCCAGTGAAGATGATGCCACGTTGTTCAATAGTCTCGCCAGCGCTGTGCTTTACCCTGTCCAGGAGCTGCGCGCCGAAGGCCAGGCGATCGGCCGCAACCGGCGTGGCCAGTCCGGACTGTGGGGCTGGGCAATTTCAGGGGATCTGCCGATAGTGCTGCTGACTATAACCAGCGAGGAAAGTATCACCTCAGTGACCACACTGATTCAGGCACACCGTTACTGGAGACAGAAAGGGCTGGATGTTGATTTAGTTATCCTGAATAACAGCCCCGGCGGCTACCAGCAGGGATTACAAAATCAGATTATGGAGTTAATTTATGCCGGGTCTGAAGCCAGTCTGCTGGATAAAAAGGGCGGGCTTTTTGTCCGCAACGGTGAGCATCTCTCCGCTGAGGATAAGTTGCTTTTGATGAGCGTGGCCTGTCTTTATCTTGATGACCGCGCAGGGGGTATTAATGAGCAGCTTAACCAGCGTATTCATACCCTGAAATCGCCGGCAAGGGCATTCATTCCGCGTGCTGTGCGCGAGCGTAATCAACATACGGACTGGAGCCCTGATACCAGTCAGTTATGCCATTTCAATGGGTACGGTGGATTTTCTCAGGATGGGCGGGAGTATCAGATCGTCCTTCGGGAAAATGCGCTTACACCGGCTCCCTGGTCGAACATACTGGCAAATTCTCGTTTTGGCAGTGTGATCTCAGAGGCAGGGCAGGCCTATACCTGGTATGAGAATGCCCATGAATACCGGTTGACGCCGTGGGAGAACGATCCGGTGAGCGATCGCAGCGGCGAGGCATTTTACCTGCGCGATGAAGAGAGCGGGGAGTGCTGGTCGCCGACGGCTTTACCTGTTCGCGGACACGGTGATTACCTGACCCGCCATGGTTTTGGCTACAGCGTTTTTGCCCATCGTGAGAGTGGTATAGACAGCGAGTTGACGGTCCTGGTTGCTGAAGAAGATCCGGTTAAACTGGTGCTACTGACGCTCAGTAACTCTTCGGGACGGACACGTCAACTTTCCGTCACAGGCTATGTAGAGTGGACGCTCGGAGAAACACGAACGCGCTCAGCCCCTCACATTGTGACACATGTGGCCAGAACGCCCGGCGGCTGCGGGATACTTGCGAATAACTTTTATGGTGATAATGGTGGCGGCCGAACTGCATTTTTTGCCGTCAGCGGTAATGACTGTTCTCTGACAGGGGACCGCCGGGAGTTTATTGGCCGTAATGGTTCCCTTCACGCCCCTTCGGCTATGAAACTGCAAAAGCTTTCTGGTAAGACGGGGGCCGGTCTGGATCCCTGCGGAGCGGTGCAATCGGCGGTTACATTAATTGACGGGGACCAGAGGACGTTTATTTTTATCCTCGGCGCAGAGGAGAATGATGTCTGTGCTCAGGAGACGCTGGCCCGCTACATGAACGAGGATACGGTCCGCCAGGAGCTGAACCGGATTCATAATCACTGGCACAATGTTCTCGATAAAATCGTAGTTAACACCCCCGACACGTCCGTAAATTTACTGGTTAATGGCTGGCTGTTGTATCAGACGGTCGCCTGCCGTCTTATGGCCCGGAGTGGCTACTATCAGTCTGGCGGTGCATTTGGTTTTCGCGATCAGCTGCAGGATACGCTGGCTCTGAGCCACGCTGCTCCGGACCGGATGCGTGAACAGATAATACTCTGTGCATCACGGCAGTTTATCGAGGGGGATGTGCAGCACTGGTGGCACCCGCCACACGGCAACGGTGTGCGTACCCGCTGTTCCGATGACTATCTTTGGCTGCCGCTTGCTGTTTGCCACTATGTTGAAACGACGGGGGATATGGATGCACTGGAAATACGCATTCCTTATCTGGAGGGACGCTCGCTTCAGCCTGGTGAAGAGTCTGTCTATGACACGCCGGTCATCAGCGGCACCGAAGAGACACTCTGGTTACACTGCGTCAAAGCTATTCACTATGGACTTCGCTTCGGGGAGCATGGCCTGCCGCTGATGGGGGCTGGTGACTGGAATGACGGGATGAACCGGGTGGGTATCGAAGGCAAAGGTGAAAGCGTCTGGCTGGGCTTCTTCCTGTACGACATTTTGCAGCGGTTTGCAGCGCTGGCGGAGCGCAGGCTGGATGAAAGCGTCGCCGCGATGTGCCGTTCACAGGCTCTGCGCCTGCAAAGTAATCTCGAAGCCCACGCCTGGGATGGGGAATGGTACCGGCGCGGGTATTTTGACGATGGCACTCCCCTGGGATCGAAAACCTCACAGGACTGCCGGATTGATGCGATTGCGCAGAGCTGGTCTGTATTGTCCGGCGCCGCGAGCCCGGGACGGTGCGCAAAGGCCATGCAGGCGCTGGATAAGCACCTTGTGGATAACGAAGGAGGGCTGATCAAACTGTTAACGCCTCCTTTCGACGGACACGGTCCAAATCCGGGCTACATACAGGGGTACCTGCCCGGCGTGCGGGAAAACGGAGGGCAGTATACGCATGGCGCCATCTGGGCAGTGATGGCCTTTGCCCGAATGGGGAATGCCGGACGAGCCTGGCAACTCTGGTCAATGCTCAACCCTATAAATCATACCCTGAATGCGGACTCTGTCGGGATTTATAAAGCTGAGCCTTATGTCATGAGTGCTGATGTCTACAGCGTCGCTCCCCATACCGGACGTGCAGGGTGGAGCTGGTATACCGGTTCCGCAGGCTGGGCCTGGCGTTTACTTACCGAGGAATTACTGGGGATAAAACGTTCCGGCACTGACTTTAGTGTTCATGCCAGGTTACCGGATGAGTGGTCGTCTTTTTCTATGGCATATCAATATGGTGAAAGCCATTATCAGATTAGTGTTTCACGCGGCGATGCAGAATATTGCGTGACGCTGGATGGTGTTCTCCTCCCTGATGACAGAATACCGCTGAAGGATGATGGACAAAACCATACGGTTGAGATCATTCAGAACTGACACTGATCCCGGAGGTGCATTAACGTCTGCCGTTAATGCGCTGATTATCCCTGAGAACATCAATCGCAGTCTGCATGGCGATTTTGTCATCCCGCCTTTTTTGTTTGTCCTGCATGACCTGAAGGTATTCCAGCAAGGTGCGGGTATTAATCGGTCGGCCCTGTTTACCCACAGCCAGCACGGCTTCGCCAAGAATAATTTTCACAGGCGGTAGTTGTGCCGGATACCAGTCAAGGGTGTCTTCTGATTTCATCTTAAATTTCTCACGGAAGGGTAGTGTATCATAAATAAGACGTTCAATTTTCAATATCTGATATCCTGATTCAGACACAACTTAACATAACTTATGCCAGTTATTTTTATATTAAAGCGTATAATAATTACTGTATTCCTCAGAGAATTATTTATGTCTTATACAAATGGGCTCAGGTATTTTAAAGAAAGACCGGTTCATGTTGCCTGCCCGGTATGTGCACACAGAGCCGATCAGAAAGCAGGTAAACTAAGAAAAGATGCGGTTCTTGAGTGCCCTGCCTGCGGACTGTTGTTCAGACCTTCAGAATGCTGGTGTATCGGCGGCTGATCAGCTTCTGCCACTTAACGTCAGTGATGTCGGAAAATGACAACATTCCTCCTGTACTGCTGTTGTCGAGGGTATGATAATGAAATCTAAAAAATCTGTTTTTATTGAAGGGCATATCATGTCGAATAGCTGTCACGGACAGCCTGGCCAACCTTTCTGTATTCACCGGGTCAGGTTTAGTAATGGTAAATATGCGATTATTCGGGTGGCATCCGGGATATGTTTCAAACCAGGCGAAATTATTCAACGAAACGATTGTGAGTGGTTTTATAAACTTACCAAAATTCGGCTTCTTTCTTTTGAGTACCTTGATGATGATGAATCAAGAAGACAATTCCTTGAGTATCAATGATAAAACCATGGATTTATAACAGAATAAATTTTCTGGCTTACAATTCACCCTTGGCTCTTTAAATTATTCACCAGTCATTGGGAAATATTTTTTCCTGAATTTAGATGAATTTAAATTATCTAAAACAAAATGTATCGCTAAAGACGAATTGCCTCATTGTTTTCCTTTTGCGTTATAACCTTCATTAGCATTAAGGAAATTTATGGCACAGACTTTTACTCATAATTTACTTCATCCTCGCCACTGGCTTACCTGGTCTGGTTTGGGTCTGCTGTGGCTTCTCGTTCAACTTCCTTACCCGATTTTACATATTCTGGGCTCTGGCCTTGGAAAAATTTCCAGACCCTTTCTGAAACGCCGGGAACGGATTGCGATTAGAAATATCGAACTGTGCTTTCCCGAGATGACACCGTTTGCCCGGAGCCAGATGGTCAATAAAAACTTTGTTTCTCTCGGGCTGGGACTGATGGAAACAGGAATGGCCTGGTTCTGGAGCGATGCGAGAGTCAAAAAATGGTTTGATGTCGAAGGGCTTGAAAACCTGACCGGTGCGACAAGAGGAGTAATGGTCGTCGGGATTCATTTTATGTCCCTTGAGTTGTGTGGAAGAGTAATGGGGTTATGCCATCCTATGATGGCAACGTATCGCCCACACAATGATCCATTAATGGAATGGGTACAGACAAAAGGGCGTATGCGTTCAAATAAGGCTATGATTAATCGACGTAATTTATCAGGTTTTGTTCATGCGCTAAAAGCAGGTGAAGCCGTTTGGTTTGCACCAGACCAGGATTATGGGTCTAAAGGAAGCGTTTTTGCACCTTTTTTCTCGGTAAAAAAAGCAGCCACGACGAACGGAACGTATGCTCTGTCAAAACTCGCTGGTGCACACTTGATCACACTTAGCATGATTCGACGTAGCGATAAAAAAGGTTATCACATGTATATCAGCAATCCGTTGTCAGGCTATCCAGGGGAAGACAAGATCGCCGCAGCGGCTTATATGAACAAGATCATCGAGCGTGAAATTCTCCGTGCTCCTGAGCAATACCTGTGGATGCATCGCAGGTTCAAAACGCGTCCTGAAGGCGAAGTCTCTTTATACAAATGAACAACTCTTCTTGTCATGAGCCAGAATCTATCTTTCTTGCCACTGCGTATTTGTAAAAAATGGGACAGGGGATTATTCGATCGGCTTCATGTTAACGATGGCGTAACTGACAACCAAGGTTAATCAATTGAACCTGCTCGGATTTGAAGGTCCGCTTCTCGCTTATAGCTGCCATTCAAAGCGATAATAATTTTTGTATATTTTCTCTTCCACATGATGTCAGTTATCGGGAATGGTTTGACTATCCAGCAGGCATAGCATCCTTTACAGCTCGACAAACCGAACGCTCCGATAGGGTATGCAGGCACACGGATGGCGTGTAAAGCAGAGTGAAAAAGATGATCGATTAAACCGATCGATTTTATAAAATTGATCTGCAAAATGAATTATCCGGCACGCTAGTGCCTGTGCTAAATTCCCAACAATTCATTTAACGTATTGTTTATTAATTTATTTCCTGTCTTCTGGTGGGCGCCCTTCTTTTGTCCTGCGGGCACGGCATGGGAATGCGACAGCAGGTGATGGAATGAAAAGATGTGCCAGATGTAACAAGAAAAGAAGCATTCTGGACCGGATATTCGGGCTTGATAAAGAATTTTGCGATGGCTGTCTGATGGTGGTTAACCAGGAAATCAGAGAAAAACGAGTGGTGTCCACACCAGCACGAAAATCACCGGGACGCTCTTCCTGACAATGTTTCTTACCCGGAAGGTTATTGCCTCTGATGGGGTAACAACTCTGAAGCTTCCCTCTGTTTACATTCCCTTTGATCAATGAAAACCAACATCGATATCAGCGTCATCATTCCTGCCTTCAATGCAGTTGACAGCATCGGGGCTCTGGTCCATACACTGCTTGGCGAAACAACGCTCAGTACTGAAATCATTGTTGTGGATGACGGTTCAACCGACGAAACATGGACGCTACTCAGCGCCATTACAGATGAACGGCTTATTCTCATTCGTCAGGAAAATCAGGGCGTGTATGCTGCCCGTAATGCTGCACTGGCGATTCACCGTGGTGAATGGGGGGTGTTCCTGGATGCGGATGACCGGGTTGCGGCAGATTTTCTGCAGGAGCGGCTGCACACAGCCCGCGAAGCACAGGCCGATGTCGTCCTTTTCAATGCCCGGCATACAGACAGCGCCGGACATCTGCGGCATACCGTTCACCGCAGACAGCCTTACGGTCAGACGCTGACGGGTCAGCAGTGGATACGCCATTGCGTCAGTCAGAGGGAATGGCCGCATTATCTGTGGCTGCAGATAATCCGTTCAGCGTATATTCGCGAGCATGACCTGCGATTCCAGGAAGGCAAAAGCCACAAGGACATTCTCTGGACGATACAGCTTGCCGCCGCAGATGGCCGATTTTATTTCTCTGACAGACAGGATTACCTGTGGGTTAATAACCCGGCGTCAATTACCCACCGCCCGGATTATTACGATATCCGCGCGTTCAGCTATTGCGACGTGATTGCAGATATTCTGGCACTCAGTACACAGACGCAGTACCGATCTGTCAGACGAGCGCTGGTCAGGCATGCGCTGGTGGAAAGCCGTCATTTTCTGGGCCTGTACCGGCGCAGGGTGAATGACCGGCAGGCGGTCCGGGCGCGTTTTCGTGTGCGGATAGCCTTTCGCCATCTGGTACCAGGCGTGAGCAACCTGAGCGATGTCTTTTTCCTCCTGAAGCTGGTTCGCAATATTTATCTGCCTGGTGTCCGCAATACTCCCGCAGCCGTTTCGCAGTTGCGGCGTTAATCCATGGATATCTCAACGCTTCTGGCACGGTCGTGGCAAACTGCGACAAAGGGTGATGGCTCAGTTCGCTCTGCCAGGGATATCGTCGAACGCTGGTATGACAAAGGCGGTGACCTCACCCGACGGACCCGGCGATTTATGCTGCGGGAATGCCTGTGGATAGCCGTACATTACCGGGATACCGAAGCGGTACTCACGCGACAGTTCCGGCTGCTGACCGTGTTACTGTATCTGGGCGGTTGTTTTCCGAAAGGGAATGCCGGTGGTATGCTCCCAGAGAAATGTTTCATTTTACTGAACGCCCCGGAATTAAGCTCTCTCCTGGCAGACGATACGGCCCCTGATGTTCTGGTGGCGTCCTGCCGCACCCTCTTCTACTGCAGACAGATATCTCCGATAAGGTGTTACCGCCATACCAGCTGTCTGAGCGAACATCTGTTTGAACTAATGGAGATCTGATAAAAGCGCCAGTCTTTGTACTGGCACCTGAGGGGCTGATCGCTGACGGTGTCGTCGTCAACGATGAGGGCTAACGTCATTATTTCCCTCCGCTGAATCTGCCACCTGTGATGTCAGTAACGGTTTTATATCCCTTGCGGGTCATCAGCCCGGTAGCCTTCCGGGCTCGGAGAATATCAAGGCTGCCGATAAAAGGAGACTGCTCTTTCACGCTGAAGCCGTGACGGTCAGTACGCACCAGGTCGTACTTTTCCACGATAAAATTCACAGCGTCATACAGTGAGATTCCCGCATCAATGTGTTTCTGGATCACACTGTCGTTGCCAAACGGTGTGTCGTTGAGGGTAAGGCCGTAGTGTTGCTCCAGCAGATACTCCAGTAATTTTTGCCAGATTTCGACTGACGACAGACGTGACGACGCCGCCCTTTGAAGGAACAGGGAATGTATTTGCATGGTTTGCGCTCTTTGTTGGCTAGTTTGACTAAGGAAAAGCGTCCGGGGTTTATTCGGTTGTTACAGACGCCGGATAAATTACGATGTACAAATAACCGCAGGAGCCGAGTGTATCGGCCTCACATATCAGCCCTTTTACGTGGAGCGTGATGCAGCGCTGAATGCGGGGCGTGAGTTCGCTGCTGGCCAGCATAAGCTCCATCTGCTTCATCAGTACCGGAAATACCTGGTCCAGATGGCGTAAATCTGCGTCATTAAATGTCCCGGCAATGCTGGCGCGGTCAGCAAGGTAATGCAGGTGGTTACCCTCCTGTACCAGCCGTGCACCAAAACACGGCGTGATGTTGCGTCTGAGGCCCCACCAGGGTTCCGTGATGTTATGGTTGATTACACGGGTTGCTTTCTTCATGTAAGTACTCCTTAACGGTAAGTCAGTTCAGGACGACGCTGCGCAGGATCACATACGGACCATTGCGGTCCTGTCGGCGTTCAGCAAACACGGCCAGCACACCCCAGATATCCTGCACTTCCCTGCCGTGGTAATGGCAGATACTGCCGGACCACTTATATTTCCCGGTACAGAAACGAAACAGCCGGGACTCAGAATGCTGGCGGTATAACGCCATTGCCTGACGTTTGCTGATGATTTTCATCGTAATTCTCTCCCTAAAGCCAGCCACGCTCGGCAAACGAGACGATGTTCATGCCTCCCACGACCAGGTGGTCCAGCAGGCAGATATCCACGAGTTTAAGTGCCTGTTTCAGATGGTCAGTGAGCAGTCGGTCGGCATGGCCGGGTTCCGCATAACCTGAAGGATGATTGTGTGAAAGTACGATGGCAGCCGCATTGTGTTTCAGTGCTGCCTTTATCACTTCACGGGGATGTACCTGCGTATGGTTGATGGTGCCGGTGAAGAGCGTTTCATGAGCAATAAGACGATGCTGGTTATCAAGGAAGAGCGCCATGAAGACTTCACGCTCCAGCGTGGTGAGTTGCAGACGGAGCCAGTCACGGACCGCCTGGCAGGAGGTGAATGCCTCGCCGGGTTCGCGTAACTGGCGTTCCAGCAGGGTCAGTGCGCGTCTGATGGTGCGCTGTGCGGTGGGAGATATTTCCCCGCTGTCGGGGAGACACGTGGTGGTATTCATTTGCTTTTCCTGTCGGTTGACGCGTCGGGCGCAGATGTGTTGTACAGTTTCACGGCAACGACGAACCCGTCGTGCAGGGATTCAAACCATGACCAGATATGGAAGAGAGGGGTACCTGTCGGGAAATGCAGGAAGGGTTCGTCGGTCACAAGGTCACCGTCCTCATCCCCGACCGTTGTTTTCCCCAGCGCATCCCACAGGTCATTAAGGTGAGACAGTTCATAGGGCATGGCGGAACGCTCAGTCGATAATGCGCATGATGGCGCTGCATTCCGGGTGATGCAGCGCATAGTCACGCAGGCGCCAGTAATGCTCCGTCATGGCATCGCATTCTGTGCGGCATGCATGATGACTGTAAGCGATAAGACAGACCGCAATCCCTGCAGCTTCGGCGCTCATGTCTGCGGCGTTGCCATTCATGGTGTTGAACAGCGACCAGAAGGCATCGTTGTCCGTTTCCGGAGCCATGAAGGCCCCGCCGTTGCTGAGAGTATAAAAATTCCAGATACCGCCGCTGTAGTCAGCGCAGAACCGGTCTATCCACGCAAAGACCTGCGGTTCAAGGGTTATCCACTGCGGGATGTTGCCAAAGTGCTGCGGCCAGAATTCCACACGCTGTTCGTCCGGTACGGACGTGGCTGCCAGAGCAGGTGCAGAAACGTTATCGCCAGCCTGCAGAGGTCGCTGATGGTTATCGTTAATATTAATAATGTCGGTCATGTTAATTTTCCTTATGCATGGAGATGTTGAATGGAAGTGTCGGGCCGGGGATTGATTTCGGTGGCGGGGCGCGGGTGATTACCTGTCCAACAGGTTCAGCATGTTCTCCGCCATCACCCAGAGCGCACGGTTTAACTTAACGTCTCCATCAATCCCGTTTACTGCGCGGGTGTGGGTACGTTTACCCTGCGCGGTACGGCCACTTAGCCCGCCTTTCAGCAGGTTTTCCTGAATGCGCTGGTAAGTGGTCCACAGGTCATCGCTCTCGTCCTGCCAGCGGCGGGGTGCAAGAATTTGCGCTTCGGTTACTGGCTGGTACTCTTCCCCAAAACGGTATGTCAGCGCCGCTGTAGCCAGTGCATGTTGTGCGGGTGACGGGAGTTGCAGGGACTGCATGGCGTCACGTTTCTCTTCCACCCGGTCAAAGACGCTGAGAACCTCATAGGCCCCCTCAATCACCTTCCCGACAACGTCGCCCCTGTGTGGCACGCGGATCTCGCCAAACGACTGTCCGCAAACGAGCGAATTGGTGCAGACGCTTCGGAATATTCCCGGCAGTAACTGAAAACTTGATGCGCCATCGTGCGAATTCAGAATGATGATTTCCGGTACCTGCTGACCGTTTATCTGACCGGCACGACGCAGGCGCAGCATATGCTTTGTATGTTCCCGTCGGCTCTGGTCGCGCACTCGTGACTGACAGGCAAAGAATGGCTGGAACCCTTCACGTTTAAGGTTATCCAGCAGGCTAATGGTGGGTATGTAGGTGTACTTTTCGCTTCTGGAGTCGTGCTTGTCTTCCCCGAAGACGCTGGGGACATGCTGCATCAGTTCTTCGTGGGTTAAGGGACGGTCACGGCGAATCTGGTTCACCCGACCAAAACGGCTGGCTAATCGCATAGTTGATTCCTCATCTGATTAATCTGAAGGCATAAAAGCAAAAGCCCCTGCTCCGTGAGGAGGCAGGGGCAGATATGTTGTTCACTGTGGGAGGGATATGGCGGGCAGGACTACAGCGTATCCAGAATCTTCAGTATCTGCGCCATCAGGGCGGTGATAAGTGCAGTGACCAGCAACGTGACCGCTTCCCGGGCTGTATCAATACTGCTGTCATCGTAGCCTGCCTGACGCAGGCGAATTTCAATAAACTGCCGGGCCTGATGCCCGCCGCACCAGGTCAGTGCCTGGCTCAGGGCCGTCACCAGCATTTTCAGAAAGGTCATAGGGTTTGCTCCGGACTGCCTGGCGGCAGCCCTCTGGTGGAGTGAAGATTTATTTGAGGAAGCTGATACAGGAAAGTGGCTCAGTGGTAGGTGTAACGCCATCCCCCCTTGTCAGTGGTGACGACGACTTCTGAAGCAACGCAGTTATTATAAAAATTTACTTTGACGGACTCCCCGTAGCGCAAGGAGGCGGGCAGAATAGTTTCCTTATTGCTGGAATATAGGTACTTCTGGTTATCAATACGACAGTTACCCCGGTTCACATCTATCTTTTCAACTTTGATACTATCATCCAGCGAGGTGACCACGACCGTGACATAGCGTGTTCCGGCAGGATGAACCTGATTACTGGTCTCCACTTTGATGGTCGGCGCTGGCTCTGCCAGCGTATGAGCTGAGAGTGCAAGCAGTGCGGGTACCAGCATATGTTTAAATTTCATAATCTGTTCCTTTTTAAAATAACGTAATCAACAGGCGTCAAACTCAGATGCAGGCTAGAGTGCATCTTTACCCACGCAGCCGTGGGTCCCGAATACCGGCAATACCTTTGCTGCCCCAGCCAGCGTGAATGTGGCATCCTTAACACCGTCTCCGGTTACTGAGACCTGTTTGCCATTACGTAGCTGAGCCCAGGCCAGCGCCAGGTTATTACCGCCCACTCGACTGCCAGATTCGCTGATGTCGATGGGGGCTCCACCGTCGATACTGACCTGAAGGCTTTTATCTTCATCCATACTGACCTGATGCCCGCTGGCGTCAGTGAATATGACCGTGGCCGGTTGCGAGCCGTAATCCTCACAGGTCAGAGACAGTTGCGATTGACTTTCCCCATTGATAACAAACTCTGATATTCCCTGGCCCCAGCCCCGGGTCCAGGTGGTTTGATTACCGAAGGCCATTGCCACTGCCGGTACCAGCGCACAGGTCAGTAGTAAAGGGTGAATCATTTTTCTGTTCATTTTTGTGCACCTCTGGTTTTCGTAAAACGCTACCCGGAATGGGTATCTGCATGATTTTTAGTAGAAGACAGACAGTCATAAGCATCCCGTTGGGATTTTATAGCTGCAAAAAAGAAGGGGATAACGATGAAATTCGATCGAACCGATCGACAAAATTGATCGTGGTTCAGTAAATATATTTACCGTAAACCTCGCCCGAGTTTATCGATGGTCCGGTTTCACTTCAGAAGGGTGATATATATCTGAGATTTTATTGAACACAGGCTGAGGAAATGCATCACTGAGGCGGTATGGCGCAGACACCGTCCTCTGTGACAGGAGGAACACTAAAAAAGCGGTTATAGAAGAGATTACAGGCTCTGTGGTCGCTGGTGTCAATGTGAAAATATTTTGCCATGTACTGGCTGAGTATATGCTGAAATTCGTCGTAGATTTGTTGAGACCCCCGCTTGTGCTTCACCCTGATTTCATCGACTAAACGATAACATTGCTCCAGCAGGTGGTCGCCGTCGCCGTTCAGCAACGCATGAAACGCGGCAACGGCAAATAATTCATTCGCAGGCCCGGCATTAAGCCAGACGCTGACTTCGGTACAAACCAGCGTTTCCCATAGTGACATCAAATTCAGGCGTAAGGCTTCCTCTTTTAACAGACGGGTTAGTGGAGGGAATGCGTAAATATCAGTGTCAAATAGCCTGCGTGACAGACTTAAATCAGCAAAGGCAAGATGCTTAACTCCGTACAATGCTTCCTGTACAGCATCTGAACCGTATTTATCCGTTAACGCTTTCAGTAAGGTCGATTTAACCGGTTGAGGTGTTTCCATTGCTTTTATGCCACTCAGCACTCCTGACTGACAGCAGGGGATAAAATCCTTCATCATCCGGTTTATAGCAGCAGGTGCGATGATAATGTTTCTGGCGATATTTGCACCGCCCTTAGAGTTAGGGTAAATGTGGCATAGCTCAAGATCCAGCCAGGGGATTAACCTTTTTGTCGTATCAGCAACTCTGTGCCCGTTCAGCGTATTATACGTTTTCTGGTGGCCAGCTTTGTGCTGATATAACCGAATGAGGTCTGCAATATCCGTCGGACCGGTGATACTCCCCAGTCCAAGGGAATTATTTTTTAGCATGGCTTCCACATTGAGCCAGTAAGAGTGCTTAACCAGTCTTATAATAGCATCGTCATCGATTAACCTCCGGGCTTTATCCCGATGTTCCTTACAACAATAAAACTGATTGCGGGTTTCAGATATACTGATACCACAGGCGGGATACTGGCATATTAATGCTGCTCTTTCCGTTCGTCTGGCTGAATTTAACTGTCTGCCCTGATAATGTGTCGGGCATAGCCGTAATATCCGTTCAGCGGGTGAATGGCCGATCTGTGCCATGCAGTTATTTCTTTTACATACGGCCATAATGAAACTCTTATTTAATATAATAATACTGTCTCTTATACACATCTGACGCTGCCGACGACGGA